>NZ_JAKKSJ010000041.1:0-42124 GCF_025653365.1 Shewanella sp. SW32
CCTGTTAAGCCCATTGGCCTGGAAGTTGTTATGGCTAAAGACGGAAAAAAGCCAACCGCCCGAACAAGTCCCCAGTGTGCATTGGGCTTATCTAAGATTAGGAAAACTCGCGGGCTGGAATGACAGCAAACGAAGCGGAATTGTGGGCTGGGAAAGGTTATGGCAAGGATGGTTTAAACTGCAAACCATCCTTGAAGGTTACCAGCTAGCCTTGTCTCTTGAGCAAAAGATGTGATCAAGAGACAGGCTAAGTGCGGGGATTTTTTATTTAGCAATTGATGATCTAATTAACTTTTTTAAAATCATCAAAGCCTTACAGCCGACAATAGTCAATGCGATGGCAGCAGTATCCTTCAATCTATCAATAACGTTGAACTGCTAAGGGAGGCAGGTAACGTTGAACTGCTAAGGGAGGCAGGATTTGAACGAAAGGGGGATATAAAAAGCAGCCTTAAGGGATTAAGGCTGCTTTTGAAGATGGGCAAATTACTGTTCGATACCAACGATCAACCAAGGTGAATTGGCTTGCGTTACGTTACGCTCTAAATGCCAGATTTCCTTAATGTCCTCTTCTACGCCTTCAACGGTATCGCGATAGCGGCCGCTAAATTTAACACTCACTTCCGCAAGATTTGCATTGTGTGTGGCGCGGACGAGTTCGGCATCCAAAAACATCACTTCAGTGTGCTGATCGCCAACTAACTCGCGGCGTTGGTTGCTGAGTTCATTGTAAAGCTCAATCGAAACATACTCTTGGATTTTGCTTAAGTCGTTTTCATTCCACGCCAATTGCAAGGTTTTGTAGTGACTACGAGCGCCTTCCAAAAAGCTTGGTAAATCAAAACCTGCTGGCAAATCGAAAGGAACTGCGCTTGTCGCTTGACCAAAACCATTGCTGCCGCTGTTTGTATTGGTGGCAAAACCTGTTTGCTCAGTCTGTTGGCGCTGCATATTCGGATTGGGTTGGCCAGCACCCGCGTAGGCTGGTCTTGGCTGTGCCCCCGCTTTTGAGGCCATCACTGTACGGACGATTTTGAATAGTACGAATGCCAGCAAACCGATTATCAAAATATCCATGATTTGAATATTTTCAAAACCACCGCCCATAAACAGCGCAGCCAATAAGCCACCCGCTAATAAACCGCCTAACATGCCGCCCATCATACCTTTTTTGCCCGGCGCTCCCGCTGGTGCTGTAGTCGGTGTGTTAGTCGCCGCTGGTTGAGCAGGCGCCGTTTGGTGACTCTTGCCGATAGATTTACTACCGCCGAATTTTTTTGCTTCAACGACTGGGCTAGTAACTAAGCTAACCGCAAAAATCATCGCCAGCATAATAAATAACTTTTTCATTTATAGGATCTTGTTCGTGTAATCTGAGGTGCTGCCATAATAGCGGGATGACATTATATGTCAATTAGCAAAAAGCGAAGTCTGATTGTCCTGTGCATATTTAGTGAGTTCCGATTAAGCACTGTCATTCCAGTGACGCGCAGCAAGCACATCCCTGTGTGCTCGACCGTGACATCCCTGTCACGGACGGTCACTTACATGCCAGTGCTTAATCCCGTTAACTATTGTGCATCCTGATAGTCTGAACTCCGAAACCCAATACTAAGGTCAAAGTTAACATTTAAGCAGGCATAGCTTTTGAATATCGATATAGAATAATCACTATGAGGAAAGATATACATATTCTATTTTTTGACTCTGGGAGCAAAAGAGAAGTGTAGTATGTTCGATAATATCCTCACTAACGTCAAAGCAAACGTCCGAGGGCGAGTTCAATTGTTGTCAGGATTAAGCCCAGTACAACGCTAATAGCGGTCAAAACCGAGCTAGAGAGAGTGGTTGCTGCATGGTTAATACAATCGAAAAATTAAATTAAAACATTTAATTACAATAAGTTACTAATTCACCACAGATGAAATTTAATTTAAATAGTTACAAAAGGAATTGAACACCTATGATCTACAGCACCACTTTCAGTTTACTACTCAATGAGTCTTTACTAGCTAAATCCGCAATATCAGATGGATTAAGAACACTTAAACAAGCTGGGTTCGATGATGTATATCCAGGCAAATTTTATTCTTCATTTTTTCATCTATCTATTGGATTAGAAAGACTAATGAAGCTTGTGTATGTAACTGAGTACATGCTTTGTAATGAGATGAAGCCACCAAATAATGATATTTTAAAGAACAAGTTTTCTCATAAATTGAAGGACCAATACCAAACTATAAAATCTATAGGAGAAAAATATAACTTAGCTGATGGAAGTTTTTTTGGGGAAGATGACTACATACACGAAATGATCATTCACCATCTACACGAGTTTGCATTAAGCGCTCGGTATTATAACTTGGATACATTGACTAACAGTAAGAAGAGCGATGAAAACCCGCTTAGTGGTTGGTATCAAATTATTTGCGAAACTTACCTTAAGGAAATATCAGAAAGTAGAAGAACAAAGATCTGCGCTACAACATACCAGCGTTTAGACAAAGAGTTTATTAATGGCAGTAATGGATTTTATACCGGACAAATGGATTTTGATGGTCATCCACTAACAATTGCTGACGTTGAGTTCAGGCGTATCTATACAGAGTTAGCATTACCGCACACAGCTTGGTACTGTTTGGAAATCATTCAATCCATACTAAAAGTTCTCGATGAAATTCAAAGAAAACTTCAGGAGAAAGAACCATCTACTGAGAAGCGCGTAATGAATATCCCTTACTTTAATGAGATCTTTACCACGTTTATATTTCTGCATAGAAGTGATGCCCTCAAAAGAAAAACTTTCGATTAAAAAGGAGAAAATAAGTTTAACGAGAAGAGTTTTAACGAGCCGCCCGTTGTTAATTCTCGAAATGCATAATTGCAAATAACAGACTATCAGGCATACCACGGGTTGAACGGAATTAAGCACTGTCGTGGAAGTGACCGTTGGCGGCATGGATGCCGCCGTCGAGCCCTCAGGGATGAGTTCATGGCGTGTCACTGGAATGACAGTGCTTAATCAATATCACCTGCTGCCAAAAGTGACTTTATTAACAAAATAAAAAAATCCCCGCATTGCGGGGATTTTCGTTTAATCAAAACCACTAAAACTAACTAAGTTACAAACACTTTCCATCCGATGAATCATCGGAAGAAAGTGCTCGGCTGATGCCGCCGAAGATGACATTCAAGAAGCCGATACCGACATCTTTTTGCCGCTCATCGGCGCTGCCCGTATCGTGGCCGCTCGCATCGCGCATGCTTTGATTATTGTTGGTTCCACGTACAAAATCGCAGGACGCATTGCTGGTATTGTTCACCGAACAGGCACTGAGCAAAGCGATCATTAGGCCGCAAAGGGCAAGGCGTAATCTTGGCATATTAGTTCAACACCTCTTCTAATGCCTTGAGGCATAAAGAGACATTTTCTCGACGGGCACCAAAACCCATGAGGCCAATGCGCCATGCTTTGCCCGCAAGGGCGCCAAGGCCGGCGCCGATTTCGAGGTTGTAATCCTTCAGCAAACGAGTGCGCACCGCAGCATCATCGACACCAGCGGGGATGTAAACTGCGTTAAGTTGTGGCAGACGCGAATCTTCGGCCACCACAAAGTTTAGCCCTAACTTTTCAAGCCCAGCACGCAGCACTAAATGCATTTCGTGGTGGCGTTGCCACGCATTATCTAAGCCTTCGGCCGCTAAAATACGCAGGGATTCATGCAGTGCATAAAGTGCATTAACGGGCGCAGTGTGATGGTAACTGCGCTTACCGCCCGCGCTGGTCCAATAGGCCATCACTAAGCTTTGATCGAGGAACCAACTTTGCACTGGGGTCTTGCGATTCTTGAGTTTTTCGACGGCAGCAGGTGAGAAAGACACAGGTGATAAACCCGGTACACAGGAAAGGCACTTTTGACTGCCGGAATAAATAGCATCTATGCCCCATTCATCGACCCTTAACTCGACACCGCCAAGGGAAGTCACCGCATCAACTATGCTCAAGCAACCATAGGTTTTGGCTAATGCGCACAGAGTTTTGGCATCGGACAGCGCGCCAGTAGAAGTTTCGGCGTGCACAAAGGCTAAAAATTTGGCATCGGGATTGGCTTTCAGCGCCGCTTCAACCGCAGCAGGGTCAACAGGTGTGCCCCACTCATTGTCCACCAGCACGGCAATGGCGCCCATACGCTCGACGTTTTGGCGCATACGCTCACCAAACACACCGTTACGGCAGACAATCACCTTCTCACCCGGCTCGACTAAGTTAACGAAACAGGTTTCCATGCCCGCACTGCCCGGCGCTGATACCGCCATGGTCATTTCGTTTTTAGTTTGGAAGGCGTATTGGATCAGGCTCTTAAGCTCATCCATCATGCCCACAAACAGCGGATCTAAATGACCGACCGTCGGTCTGGACTGCGCCGCAAGCACTTCGGGATAAACATCCGACGGGCCAGGGCCCATTAAAATACGGCGAGGAGGATTAAAAGCGGTAAAACGCGGTGCTGGTAACATCATGTCTCCTTAATGCGTGTAGGTGTAGGTCGAAGTCTAGTTATTATTCGTTAGCCAATCGTCAGCGGATTAAGTCAGCGACTTAACTGTGACGTATTAATCGGCGGCTAGAGTATTAAGTCTACAAAACTACCACAAAAAGGAGCGCCTGTGCGCTCCTCCTTTAGCCTTAGTTATGACTAACATAACTATCACGCGCATGGTGCGCTAAGGTTGTAACGCCTTGTTGCCGTTACCCGCATTTAAAAACAGCTGATAGGCAGGACTTTGAGTTTCCTCTTGATAGACGAAACCCAGCTCAGTTAAAAACTGTTGGAACGGCAAGGCATCACTCGCGGGCACTTCAAATCCCGCTAGCACTCGGCCAAAGGCCGCGCCGTGGTTGCGATAATGGAACAAACTAATGTTCCATTTACTCTGCAATGTGGTCAAAAACTTTAGCAGCGCACCGGGATGTTCAGGGAACTCGAAGCTAAACAAACGCTCCTCTAAAGGCTCTGGTGGATGACCACCGACCATATAACGCACATGCAATTTCGCGGTTTCATCCCCAGATAAATCCTGAACTTCAAAACCATTGGCCTCTAAGGTGGCAATGATTTGTTCTAGCTCACCTTGGCCTCGGCTTAAGCGAATGCCGGCAAACACCACGGCAAGATCACGACTGCTGAAACGATAGTTAAACTCTGTCATCACCCGCTTATCGAGTAACTCACAGAATGTTAAGAAACTTCCCGGACGCTCAGGGACTTTCACCGCCAGTACCGCTTCTTTTTGCTCGCCAAGCTCACAACGTTCAGACACATAACGCAGACTGTGAAAATTCACATTCGCGCCACTTAAAATCGCCGCGACCTTTTCACCATTGCCGCAATCACCACTGGCATTAGCGCTGACATATTTTTTAAGCCCAGCTAAGGACAAGGCCCCTGCGGGTTCGGCGATCGCACGGGTGTCTTCGAAGATATCTTTCACCGCAGCGCAGATTTCATCCGAAGTGACAGTCACTACTTCATCGACATAGAGTTTAGCGACTCGAAACGGCTCAGTGCCGATACGTTTAACCGCCACGCCATCGGCAAATAAACCGACTTGCGCCAGCGTCACGGGCTCGCCCGCTTCCATCGCTGCCTTTAAACAGGCCGCGTCTTCTGGCTCGACACCGACAATTTTCACCTGCGGCATCACCGCCTTGTAATAGGCAGCGATCCCCGCGATGAGCCCGCCGCCGCCCACGGGCACAAATACCACTTCGAGATCGCGCTGCTGCTGCAACATCTCTTGGGCGATAGTGCCTTGGCCTGCGATCACGGCTTCATCGTCGAAGGGCGCGATATAGACTCGGCCCTCTTCTTTGGCCATCGCCATCGCAAAGCCATTGGCTTGATCGAAGGCTTGGCCGTGCAATACCACGTTGCCACCTAAACGGCGCACCGCATCGACTTTAATATCGGGCGTCGTCTCAGGCATCACAATCACAGCATCCACACCGCGACTCGCCGCTGACATAGCCACACCCTGAGCATGATTGCCTGCCGAAGCGCACACCACGCCGCGCTGGCATTCTTCTTTCGTCAGCTGGGCGATACGGTTATAGGCACCGCGTAACTTGAAGGAATGCACTGGCTGCATATCTTCGCGCTTCAAAAATACCTGACAACCTAAACGCGCCGATAACTTGTTCATGCTTGAAAGCGGCGTCACTTTCGCTATGTCATACACAGATGACAACAGGATTTTTTGCAGATAGCTTTGTGCCAACTGAAAATGGGCTAAATCCGCCTGAGTTTGCGATGCAAGTGGCAACATAGATGCAGTAAACATAATTAGTCCTCCAGTTTACTGCGATCGCGCACCGCGCCCTTGTCGGCACTGGTGGCGAGCATGGCGTAGGCCTTAAGCGCGAGTGACACATAACGCTGGCGACCAATAGGTTTCCACGCCATTGGGCCAAGACTGTGCATTTTTTCGCGGCGAGCATTGAGTTCAGCATCGCTTAACGCCAGCTTGATGCTGCGCTTGGGTATATCAATTTCGATGCGATCGCCATTTTCAATCAAGGCGATAGTGCCGCCAGCTGCCGCTTCGGGTGAGACGTGGCCAATCGATAAACCTGAAGTGCCACCGGAGAAACGACCGTCGGTGATCAGCGCGCAGGCCTTGCCTAGCCCGCGTGATTTTAAGTAACTGGTTGGGTACAACATTTCTTGCATACCTGGGCCACCTTTCGGGCCTTCGTAACGGATAACAACCACGTCGCCCGCCACCACTTCACCGCCTAAAATGCCCGCCACTGCATCATCTTGGCTTTCATAAACGCGCGCCGAGCCGATGAAGGTCAGATTAGATTCATCTACGCCCGCCGTTTTAACGATACAGCCGTTTTCGGCCACATTACCCGACAATACGGCAAGACCGCCCTCTTGGCTGAAGGCAAACTCGCGGCTACGGATACAGCCTTCTTGTCTGTCATTATCCAGTGACGGCCAGCGACAATCTTGGCTAAAGGCTTTAGTGGTCGGAATCCCCGCAGGTCCCGCCATAAAGAAATGTTTTACTTTTTCATCTTGCGTCTGCATCACATCGTATTTCGCCAATACAGACTTCAAATTGCCACCTTCATCGGCCGCCACATGGAACACATCGGTATGCAGTAATCCGGCTCTGTCTAGCTCACCTAAAATCCCCATCACGCCGCCCGCACGGTGCACGTCTTCCATATGGTATTTAGGCGTCGAGGGCGCAACCTTACAAAGGTGTGGCACCAGGCGCGACATACGGTCGATATCCGCCATGGTAAAATCGACATCGGCTTCCTGCGCGGCGGCCAATAAATGCAATACGGTATTAGATGAACCGCCCATGGCGATATCTAAGGTCATGGCATTTTCGAAGGCTTTAAAGTTAGCGATATTGCGTGGCAATGCCGATTCATCATCTTGATGATAATAACGTTTTGCCAGCGCCATCACCCGGCGACCCGCTTCCAAAAACAGCTCGCGACGATCGGCGTGGGTTGCCAGCATAGAACCGTTACCCGGCAGCGATAACCCTAGGGCTTCGGTTAAACAGTTCATTGAGTTAGCGGTAAACATGCCAGAGCAAGAGCCGCAGGTTGGGCACGCGCTACGCTCAATTTTGGCACTGTCTTCATCGCTCACGTTCGAATCGGCGCCGGCTATCATGGCATCGACTAAGTCGAGCTTGATGAGTTTATCCGACAACTTAGTCTTGCCTGCTTCCATCGGTCCGCCAGACACGAATACCACAGGAATATTGAGGCGCAGCGCCGCCATCAACATGCCGGGGGTGATCTTGTCGCAGTTGGAGATACAGACTAAAGCATCGGCGCAGTGGGCGTTAACCATGTATTCCACACTGTCGGCGATAAGCTCACGTGATGGCAGACTATAGAGCATACCGCCGTGGCCCATGGCGATACCGTCATCGACGGCGATCGTATTGAATTCTTTGGCGATACCGCCCGCTTCTTCGATGGCGCTCGCCACCAGTGACCCCATGTCTTTTAAGTGCACATGACCCGGTACAAACTGAGTAAAGGAGTTAGCAATGGCGATAATTGGCTTACCAAAATCATTGTCTTTCACCCCTGTGGCGCGCCATAGCGCACGGGCACCCGCCATATTGCGGCCTTCGGTACTGGTAGCTGATCGTAACTTTGGCATTGACTGTATCCTTTATCTCAAATCGAAAATCGTATTCTTAATTCACATGGCGAATGCTTAAGCATTCGCCGTTTGTTGCAAGCTCAGCGGTAACAATACCTTACACTGGGTCACATCAATCAGTTTATTCAACTGATTACTTAACAGTTCGATGGCACGTTCGCTATCGACCTCCATATCCAGCGACAGGCTCGCATCGTCATTCATACGCATCTGCATTTGGGTAATCGTAAAGCCTCGATGGCGAGTCACGCGCAAAACACGCTCAAGCACTTCGGGGCGTTGTTGAACCGTTAATTCCAGAGAGTGGATCATGTTTGTTTCTCCATTTCGTCCATCATATCGCTGTTTGATGCGCCGGGGGGCACCAGTGGCCAAACGTTAAAAGCATCGTCGATTGCAACGTGTAACAAATACGGGCCCTTAGCCGCTAACATTTCGGTTAAGGCTTCTTCCACTTCGTCGGAAGAAAAAATCGTCCGGCCGGGGATATCAAAGGCGGAGGCCAATAACACAAAATCTGGGTTATCAGATAAATCCGTTTCGCTGTAACGCTCTTCAAAGAATAGCTGTTGCCACTGCTTCACCATGCCGAGTTTTTGATTGTCGATCAGCACTATCTTCACCGGCAACTTACGGCGTTTGATGGTGGTCAGCTCCTGCACATTCATCATAAAAGAACCATCACCAGAGACAGTCACCACAGTCGCATCGGGACGCGCCACTTGCGCACCAATGGCGGCGGGTAAGCCAAAGCCCATAGTGCCTAAGCCAGCGCTGGACAGGTGATCTTCTGGACGGCGGAACCACATATGCTGGGCCACCCACATTTGGTGCTGGCCCACATCGCAACAAACAACATTGTCTTCGGGTAATTTATTGGCTAAACGGCGCAGCAGCGCAGGCGCATAGATCAAACTGCCGGGGTGTTGATAATCCCATTGATGCTTACGGGATAAATGCTCCACCTCAGCCTGCCAAGGCGTAATGTTCATCGACATGGCTAAGGCGGGGAGGATTTGGCGTAAGTCACCGGCGATTGCCACCTCTGGCATACGTAACTTGCCCAGCTCAGCGGCGTCTATGTCTAAATGGATCACTTTGGCCTTGTCGGCAAAGCTCGCTAAACGGCCGGTGACTCTGTCGTCGAAACGGGCGCCAACCACGATCAGCAAATCACAATCCTGTACCGCTAAGTTAGCCGCTTTGCCACCATGCATGCCTAACATGCCTAAGTAACCTGGCGTGCCGTGGGCGATACTGCCAAGCCCTTTCAAGGTCGCGACCGAAGGTATACCCGTTACTTTGATAAACTCACGCAGTTGATCGACCGCGCCCGCCATGCCCACACCGCCACCGACATACAACATAGGTTGTTTCGCTTCTGCCAACAGCGCACGGGCAGCCTCGATATCACTCATCTCGGCTTGGGGTTCGTTCATGACGGCCAGCAAAGGTGTACGGTATTCGAGGTGAGCGAGTTGGATATCCTTCGGGATATCGACCAACACAGGACCAGGGCGGCCGGATGCGGCGATCTCAAAAGCTTGATACAAGGTTGGGATAAGATCGTTGATGTTTGTCACCATAAAACTGTGCTTAGTGCAGCTCAGTGACATGCCCAGCACGTCGATTTCTTGAAAGGCGTCGGTGCCGATAACGGCGGTGGAGACTTGGCCTGTGATGGCCACGATAGGCACTGAATCTAACAGCGCGTCGGCTAAGGAAGTGATCAGGTTAGTCGCGCCTGGGCCTGAGGTCGCAAAGCACACGCCGGTTTTACCGCTGGCTCTTGCGTATCCTACGGCCGCAAAGGCGGCGCCTTGTTCGTGACGGCTGAGCAGATGTTCAACAGGGCTTCCATAGAGGGCATCGTATATTGGCATAATGGCACCACCTGGGTAACCAAACACTGTGGTGACTCCATGTGCTGCTAACACTTTGATTACCGCGTCTGCGCCTCTGATCATCTGCCCTGGTTCCATATTCTCTCTCGCTACGTTAGTCCTGAATTGCCGAAAATCGACGCTAATTTTTTACTCTTTCGAAGCTTAGAACCTTACTCTAGGCCCTGAAACGAAGAACCCCCCGGTCCTTTCGGAGCGGGGGGTTCTTTCGAAACTTTTAACCTTTTAGGTCTATCAGTTCGCCATGCGCCGCCCCCGCTGTGATTTAATAATCACGACGGTAATAATCACGAGAATGAGCTTGGCAGCTTGGTTAAACATCAATATGGATTCCTAATCGGTGTTTCTAAAATTGGGATATTGCATGAAAGTTAGTATCGCTTTGGGCTTTGCCCTAGCGCGAGCTATTAGCTTTACCATAAAGCAACGGCCAAACACAATAAAAAATATCTTTTGTCAAAAAAAATTCAGCTTCCCTGCCGAGACAATGCAAAACAACAAAGTAAAACGTTAACTGTTGAGCCTCAGTCGGCGCGATTCACCTACTGAACGATAGACTCACTAACTGTGTCGTTTTTGCCCGCTCGACAACCCACTGAACAGGAAAAAATTTGTTTCTCACTAACTGATTTATCACTAAGCAAGCTCAAGATGCGCGTTTCACTATCTTGAGCTTGCTTGGGAACTGAGTTGAGACCCAAGTCCTTTGAGTCTCAACCCTCTCCCCCAATGCTGGGCTTAACTCACTATCACTTAAGCCTCAACAATGCTCTTCATATCAGTCATGTAACCGCGAAGCTCAGCGCCAACATATTCCACTGCCGTTTCACGAATCGCTTCGTTAACAGCGATGAGCGTTAGGTTGTCGACACCGGTTGCGCAGTCTTTCAGGCCAGCACCTAAATACTCAGATGACATGGCATTAACATAGTCGCGCAGCATAGGTACGGCTGCGTGATTGAACAGATAGCAACCGTATTCAGCTGTGTCTGAAATCACTACGTTCATTTCGTATAAGCGCTTACGGGCAATCGTGTTAGCGATCAGTGGGGTTTCGTGCAGTGACTCGTAATAGGCCGACTCTTCCACAATACCCGCAGACACCATGGTATCGAACGCCAGTTCCACACCCGCTTTGATCATAGCAACAAGGAAAATACCTTTGTCGAAATAGGTTTGTTCGTCGATATGCTCACTCGATACGGGCGCATTTTCGAAACCTGTTTCGCCAGTTTCCGCTCTCCAACGCAGCAAGTTCGCATCATCGTTCGCCCAGTCTTCCATCATAGTGCGTGAGAATTCGCCGCTGATGATGTCATCCATGTGCTTTTCAAATAACGGTTGCAGAATTTCTTTTAAATCTTCTGCAATTTCAAATGCTTTAATCTTGGCTGGATTAGACAAACGGTCCATCATGTTAGTGATGCCGCCGTGTTTCAGCGCTTCAGTGACCGTTTCCCAACCTTGCTGGATAAGCTTGGCCGCATAGCCTGGCTCAACGCCATCGGCGATCATTTTCTCGTAACCTAAGATGGCACCCGTCTGCAACATACCGCACAGAATGGTCTGCTCGCCCATCAGATCCGACTTCACTTCTGCGATGAAAGACGACAGTAAAACACCGGCCCTGTCTCCACCCGTTGCGCTAGCGTAGGCTTTAGCAATCTCTAAGCCATCACCGTTTGGATCGTTTTCAGGGTGAACTGCGATAAGGGTAGGCACACCAAAACCACGTTTGTATTCTTCACGCACTTCAGTACCTGGGCACTTAGGCGCAACCATCACCACAGTGATATCGGAACGAACTTGCATACCCTCTTCAACAATGTTGAAGCCGTGTGAGTAAGACAAGGTAGAGCCTTGCTTCATCAGTGGCATAACCGCGTTAACTACGTTTGAATGCTGTTTGTCCGGCGTCAGATTAAGGACCAGATCCGCCGCGGGGATTAATTCTTCAAAGGTACCGACACGGAAACCGTTATCGGTTGCTTTTTGCCATGAGGCACGTTTCTGTTCAATCGCTTCAGGACGCAGGGCAAAAGAGATATTCAGACCCGAATCACGCATGTTCAAGCCTTGGTTAAGACCTTGAGCACCACAACCTAAAATAACAATATTCCAATCTTTGATGTAGTTACAGCCGTCGCTAAACTCAGAACGATCCATGAAACGACATTGGCCAAGCTGTGCTAATTGTTGACGTAAATTCAGAGAGTTAAAATAGTTAGCCATCTGATATACCACCTATAAGTCAGAAATTTTGGACGCAACCAAACTAACATAATGTTACGACTTGGTTGTGATTGAAATCACTATAACCCATGCTTATCATTGCTTAAAATGATATATTCGGAACTTCATATTGCATTATTCGCAACGTCAGCCGCAATAACGCTCAGTAACACTGGCAGCAACATCGGCGGCAATATGCAGCACTCAAGCTCAGGCTAAACAGGATAAGTTATGGATATTCGTACCCTCAAATTGTACCTGCACTTATGTGACAGTTTGCACTTCGCCAAGACGGCGGAGCAGATGCATGTGAGCCCATCAACCTTAAGCCGAGCCCTGCAAAGATTAGAAGAGGAAGTAAACGCTAAGTTGTTAGAGCGGGATAATCGCAGCGTGACCTTAACCCACGCGGGACACGAGTTTAAGCGATTCGCCGAGCAGACCTTGAACCATTGGAGCACCCTCAAGCACAGTATCGTTCTCAAGCAGGACGTGCTGCGCGGTCGGCTGAATCTGTATTGCTCGGTCACCGCTGCTTACAGTCATTTACCGGGTTTATTGGATTTATTCCGCCAAGAACATCCCTTCGTCGAGATTGCTTTAACCACGGGAGATGCAGCCAACGCGCTAGCAGAAGTGCAGCAGAATCGCGCCGATATCGCCATCGCCGCCCTGCCCGATCCTTTCCCCAGCAGCTTACACTTTGCCAAAATCGACGATGTGCCGCTGTCGATTATCGCACCGACGATCCGCTGTGCAGTACAGCAACAAGTGAGTCAAACGCCTATAGATTGGTCGAGCGTGCCCTTTATCATCCCAGATCACGGCCCAGGACGGCGCCGCGCCGATAACTGGTTCAAACAAATGGGCATCAGCCCTAATATTTACGCCCAAGTCTCGGGACAGGAAGCGATCGCCTCTATGGTAGCGTTAGGTTGTGGCGTGAGCATGAGCCCCGAAGTGGTGATCAATAATAGCCCAGTGCGTGATCGCATTCAGCTGCTCTCGTCGCCGGTTGCGATTCCACCGTTCGAGTTAGGTTGCTGCTGCAAAGTGAAACGACTTGATGATCCCATCGTTAATGCGTTTTTGGATGTGATTTAAACGGGGAAAGTAATACAAAATAAAAGTGCGAGTGAGAGTTTCAACGAGATAGAAACCGAAACGGCTCTCAAAAAGCTAAAAACTTAGCTAAAGAGAACCGCTTCACTATCGAACAGTTGCTATCAAACTGGTGCTAACTATTGCCACAGGATTTCTATCGCAAGGCAATCAACACAAGATGACAGGATTACACATCCGGCGAGTTGAGCTTATCAATAGGATCGATACGAGTCACCAATAGCTGATCGACCTTGTACGAATCGATATCGACCACCTCAAATTTATAGCCTGCATAGTTCACGAAATCCGTACGCTTAGGGATTTTACGCAGCATATACATCATAAAACCAGCAATGGTTTCGTAGTTCTGATTATGCGGAAACTCCTCAATACCAAAGGCGCGCATTACGTCGGTAATAGGCGTCACACCGTCGACTAACCAAGAGTTGCTATCACGGGCGATGATCTGCTCTTCGCTCTCGTGCAATGACCAAGCCCCCATTACGGCGCGCTGTAGATCGTTAGTCGTGACAATCCCCACCACTAAGGCGTATTCGTTCATGACCACGGCAAAATCGGCGCGACTATTTTTAAAGTATTCCATCGCTTCTGACAGGCTCAGCGTATCGGGAATGATCAGCGAAGTATGGATTAAGTTACTGCCTTTTAAGATGATATTCTCACCGTTGATCACACGGATCAGCAATTCTTTCGCATCCACGAAGCCTTTGATCATATCCAACTGACCATCGCAGACGAGGAACTTAGTATGGGGATCTTCAGAAATTTTACGCTTGATATCTTCTTCACTGTCTTGCAGTAAAAAGTACACTAAGCTTTCACGGGCCGTCATGGCCGAAGTCACAGAAACGGTTTGCATTTCAAACACATTTTCCATCATCTGTTGCTCACCGCGATCTAGCACCCCAGCTTCGGCACCGGCATTCATGACGGCATAAATGTCGTCGGAGGTGATGGCATCGTTACGTACGGTTGGGATCTGCAGCAGTTTAAAGATACCACTCGCCATGCCATTGAAAAACCATACTAATGGGCGTAATAGCACAATACAGAAAGACATAGGCCCGACAACAGCTAAAGCGACAGGCTCAGGCATCGCCATGGCAATGCGTTTTGGCATTAAATCGGCGACTAAAATAAAGGCGCTGGTTACCGTTATGAAGGATAAAACAAAGCTCAATTGGCTCAGCCAAGGCTCGGCAACTAAAGGGGAAAGCAACTGATAGAAGTAAGGCCGAAATGCCGACTCACCCACAATACCGCCCATGATGGCAACGGCATTAAGACCAATTTGTACTACCGTAAAAAAGCTACCGGGAACAGCTTGTAACTGCAGCACTTTTTCTGCTCGTGCATCGCCCTCATCGGCTAACTGACGTAAACGAATTTTACGTGAAGCGGCAAGTGCAATTTCTGACATAGAGAAAAAACAACTCGCGCCGATTAGACACAATATAATCATCACGTTATCAAAGAGACTCATGTAACACCTTTCATTTAACACTGGACTAACTAGGACCAACCCGCGCTTTATTGCTCGCGAGTCAGTTGAATTCATTGTATTTGAGCAAAGTTTGCTTTGTCTGGTCGCTGCACAACAAGATTGTATTGACCACTTTCACCCCAAAGATGAATGAGCGCTTAGATGACAATCCTTAGGGTGCACTCAGTATATCTGCAAATTCACGAGTTATGCGTGACTCCGCTCTCGCAGCCCACGCATAGCGCTAATGCACTTGCATCATTTAAGTAATGTTTTATGTCGAAGCGACTGAATATACAGCATTTAATTATTTTACTCGACTCGATGGCATTAGACATCCGAGCGCGGTGGCTTTGATATTGAGCTGCTAGAACGTACATTTAAACCAACAGAATTGACTATGCAGTCGTGGCTTTGCTTAGTTGCGTTACGTAAAATACGTCCAGAATGGCAGCATGAATGTCACTCAGAGTGCATCGCTAAATCGACAATAGGCGACAGATTATATCTCATCTGCCGCCTAATATTACCTCACCTTGAGTAATTTTTATCTTAGCGACTTATCTACAGCTGTGTTTCACATAAATGTTATCAATTAGTTAGCATGATAGAGGACGTCTGTAGCGTGGTGATGCTAACCGAATATGTCTCCAATTTTGCAGCATAGCGCCTAGACTCTTGAAGCTCAGTAGCCAATCCAGCAACGTGTTGGGATATCTTGGCGAAAGAGTAACATCACCTTCAACCGGCTCCCATTAAATCACTTCAACCTCGACTCTATTGCGACCTTTATCCTTAGCGCGATAGAGGCAAACATCGGCGCGGCGTAATACGTCGGCCATCTTAAACCCAGAGATCTTATCTAATGGCAAAAACACGCTGCCAATACTGATCGTCACCACTGCCAAGGGAGATACTTGATGGGGAATATTGAGTTGCTCAACGAGATAACACAATTGCGTAGCAATAGCCGTTAACTGTGCTGGCGTGACCTGCTCGACGACCAAAGCAAACTCTTCACCACCAATGCGAGCCAATAGAGCATTGTGCGGCAGGATATCGCACTGTGCTAAGGCATCAGCCACCCGCTTGAGCACAGTATCGCCTTCAAGATGACCATAAGTGTCGTTGTAGGATTTGAAATAATCGATATCCAACATTAACAATCCCGCTGGAGTGTTAGCTTGTAGCACAGTAGCTAATCTTTCGGCAAAGGGTCGTCTATTAGCTAAGCCTGTTAACTCATCGGTTTCAGCCATCACCTTTAATTGGCTATTCGCGGCAACCAGCGCTTGTTGTAGCACTATCATCTGACGCTCTTTCTGTTCGCGTAGCAGTAACTCGTTCAATGCGGAGGCGAATTGGGTCAGCATATTCTTTTTCTGGGCGTTCCAATTTAATGGCCGCGACACAGTCGACAGCGAGAGCAATCCCAATAACTCCCCAGCATTTTTAATCGCAAAGGCGGCAATCGAACATATCCCCACGGATTTCATTACCTCATATTCCTGTGGTGAAAAAGCCTTTAACGCCTCAAGATCCTCAATGACTAAGGTCGATTCCGTCTCGAATTTTTTAGCCAGTTGAGCAATATTATCTACCGAAATCACTTGGACCTTATTTGCGTGTAAGTCACTGGTCCAAAAGCTGCGGTAATAGGCATGCTGCTGATTGAATTCGAGAAGACTCACCCTTTCAACATCAAATAACTGACCTATTTTGTGGCATACTTCAGTTAAGGTTTTATCCACATTGCAGGTATCTATGCTCAAAAATTGCAACGAAATCTCTGCCAACAATTGATTCGACTGCGACTGCCAATCTAATTCTTTAGTTCGTTCTTTGACTAAGTCAGACAATAAATGCTGCTGTTGTTGCAGTGCACGTTGCTGACGTTTATTGATGGCTAAATCATTACGTATCCTTTGATACATACCCTTAAGTGACAATGCCACATGGGCTATTTCATCGGGTCTTGCGGTTACCGTCTCGGGCACAGATAACTTTTTTAACGAGTTAAGATTGATTTTATTAGTGAAATCTTCCAATGCCGACAATCTATCTGTCACCATGAGTCGCACTAAGGTCAAAATCAAATAAATCATCAATAGGGTCTTTAACCCATTACCGAGCACGATAAAAATCAACTGCCGCCACAGCTCGTAGTAAAGCCGATTGGTATCTAACCCTACGGTCAAAGTCGCTATCGACTGCTCTTGATAGGTCACAGGATAGTGAAATAGAGTTTGCGACTCATCATCGGTTAACAAAGGTTTACCCAGATGCATAGTGACGCCATCGATACTGTCTAAATGTACACTCGACACTAGTGGCATCATCCCCAGTCCAGAGAGCAAATCCGATAACAAGCTACGGTCGACGTCCCACAGTGACTTAGCCACGCTTGGCAAAATAGATTCTGAATACTCGCGGATATCCGAAGTCGCATTATCGATACTATCCTGATAGTTCCAAATCAACTGTACCAGCATAGTTAACACAGCAAAAAACGAGCTCACCCCAATAATAATCAGCGTCATCTTGTGGCTAATAGAATGATTACGATGCTTCATGTACACCTGTTATTACGCCTTGAGGGGCAACTTATTCAAAATCTGAGACTGGAAAATCTGTGGCCAATCTCGAGCAACTAACATTTGATAAAATGCCGAATCTGGTTGCAAAACACCGAACAAGGCAACATTGTCATAGGGGAGATATTTTTTATGCTGCTGATAATATTGCAATTCGACCAAACCTAAAGCGCCAACCAAAAAATGCCCGCCACCAATAACACTCACAGAGTGCTGGCGACAAAGCTGTAAAATCTCAGGTGAAGTATTGATCGTACCGACAAATACATCTTTACCAGACACCAAACCTTTTTCCTTCAATGCCTTAAGCACCCCAATCGCCATACGATCACTGGCGGTCCAAATCACATTCAGATCAGGATAACGATTCAGCAGGGTTAACGCTTGCCCATAAGCCACAGCCTCACTCCATTGGCCATAAACCGTTTGAGTCAGAGTGGCATTGGACTGCATAAAGAAATAGTCACTGGCGCCTTGGGTACGTAACACTGAAGCAGGCGTCGATTTATCGCCCGAAATCAACAGAACTTTAGCCGCCTTTCCCTCTAAGTCATCCATTAAGGCCTTAGCGGTCGCCGAACCAATAGCGTAATTATCGGGAATAATGGCAGGTAACAGATATTCTTGCCAATGGGGATCTTGCAGCAAGGCATCACGCTCACCAGGGGAAATATCATTTAAAATCAATTGCACATAGACAGGGTGAGGATAAAGCGCCTGCAGCATTTTTATCGCGGATTGTTTTTCATTAACCAGAATAACGTAATTAGGTAACGCCTTTGCAGAAGCTAACAACTCATCGAGTTGGGTGATCATCTTGAAGTGATTGCGATCGGAATGAATGATATCGAGTTTAATATCGAGTGTCGTCGATGCCGCCAACATCAATTGGTCGACATCTCCCCAAAAACTGTCATCGACAGCCCCAGGATTAAAGAAAACCACATCGAGTTTTGCCCATGCTGCCCCACCAAAACCCGCAGTACAGATAAACACACACGCTAACATCCACGAACGCATAGGCGAGTTCTCCTCGACCATGTTCCCTCAAATGTCATCCTTCACAAGAGGTCACTTTATTATTATCGATTCACAACCTTGTTACCGCATCGCCGCCCAAAATGTTGCTAAAATCGGCAGCAGATGTTTCGATTAAACCACAAAATGATACAAAGTATACTTTATATGCTGACTATTTATTCCGACACCCTGTCTGTATAAGGAGTTCGAGTGGCTCTGTAGCAGAATGTTTATGGGGATGTAAGTGGCGGCCTTATGGTCAGTCTTGCGACCTAACCACGGAGAAAATGACGGGAACTTAAAAGGAATACAAGTTAGAACTCAGACGTTAATGCAGCCTAGCGGTCAAGTTGAATCAAGGTCGTTGGAAGGGGAACCATGATTTTCAGTGGAGGGTCAACCAACTGAGACTGTGCAACGATGCCCTCATATAATGGCATAGGTTGACTAATCTCCATTAACTGATTGAAATAATTAAATATAACTATCAAGCACTCAATCTATTCAGTGGTAATCATTTCTCCCAGAATCAATCCTTTATAACTCATATTCATTCAAAGGCACTAAATTGTGCTTGCGACTCTTCTTTTAATCGGTCGCAACATACATCTTCAATCGTCTCGATATACTCCAAGTGCTGTGTAGCCCGTATCGCCCAGCAAAAAGGTTGGCTGTAGCCAACCTTTCGATGAACTAATAATCATATATGCAGTAAATGCGATCGAATTTGCCTAGCGCTAAATCCGCTTGGTGGATAATAAAATTCAACTGCATGGAGTGCTCACTATAGACGACTTTGAACAGTACTAGATAATCTTCGGCATTGCCGCCTAACTCAGCCGCAGCGTGGAGTTCGGGGGCTTTATAGCGACTATCGCCATGGCCATTAATGCTGGCGATACCATTGTAATACGGCAGCGGCTGCTCGGGGACCAGCAATGACTGCAAGCTGGATGGCTGCCACTCGGTATTAGCCCATTGCGATTGAGTGAGAATCTGGCCAGGGATGAACCCGTGCTCATTCAATTGTATCAGCTCATAGCCCTTGAGCTGATCTTGCCACTCTGGTGCCAATTCATCATCCACAACCGCTAGAGCCTCCAGCACCATAGCTTGTTGCGGTTCTGGTAGCGCTTGTAAACGTGCCTTGGCTAACTTTACTAAATGCGGGTTGTCACTATTAATCATGTCAGGGGCTATCATCTTAATGCTGGCAATCCCCTGAAGTTGATAAGCCGCCTCATACTCATAGTTTGCACATACCGCATCGTCGAACTTAAGTTCGGCAATCGCTTCCCCAGAGTTAAGCTGCTGATCCTCAGCGACATAATAGACATGGCCGCGAAGCATTTCCGAGAATCGCCAGCGCTCCAAAAAGAACAACAATCGCCCTTCTCGAGGTAAATAAGATTGAAACGCCTTTAGGTCGCTACAGTTGAGCTGTGCAATAAATTGCATGGGCACACGGAAGGCCTGCGCCGCCTCGTCCCAGTCCCAAAGATGCGCCTCATCTGTCTCCCAATCGTCCTGCCAGTCCTCCCGCCAATGCTCATTAATAAACTCGCGGGTATGGCCAAAGCTCTCAACATAGCCATCCAACATCTCCTCCCTTCCGACCAAAGTCACCGGATAATCCATGCCAACAGGCAAATCCGGCAATCCACCCAGTCGGCTATTACCTAACTGGACATAGTCTTCGATTGCACAGGGATAGAGATCGACACTACTTCGAATAAATGCCGAAAGCGTATGGGCAAGATGCGGGTCTTTAAACTGCGCCAGCTTTTGCTCTAGCAGCTGCTGACGAATGGGGGAATTTTCTGCTAACAACATATCCATATTGACCTCAGGACTCCAATGTTTGCTTTTTATCATTTCTATCAACTATTTGCTATCGTCCAATATGGCAATTTGCCAAAGCTATCACGGGAACGGTATAGCCAGATTCAGCAGCTTACTGATGAGGAGAATGACCAAGTTAATCGAAAACCCCTAACGTCAATTACTGCTACACTCAAATTCTGTGCGAAATGAACAACAAAAGGATTTGTTTATGGCGATTGCCTGCGTCAATACCCGAGCCAGTTGTGGGGTCGAAGCGCCCCAAGTCACAGTTGAGGTGCATCTGAGCAATGGCTTACCGGCATTTAATCTAGTGGGATTACCCGAAGCGTCGGTGAAAGAAGCCCGCGAGCGGGTACGCAGTGCGCTGATTAATGGGGGATTTGAGTTTCCGATGCGGCGGATAACCGTTAACCTCGCGCCTGCAGATTTACCTAAACAAGGTGGTCGCTACGATTTGCCCATCGCAGTGGGCATATTGGCCGCATCAGAACAAATCCCCCTTAATAGCCTAAAAAATCTCGAGTTTGTCGGTGAACTGGCATTGTCTGGGCACATACGTTATTGCCAAGGATTATTACCGGCGATTATCGCCGCAAAGCGCCAAGACCATACCTTGATATTGCCGCTGGATAATCGCCACGATGCCGAGTTAGTCGGCTATCCCAATGTGTTGTTTGGCTCGCACCTGCTGAGTCTGGCCGCTTATTTACAGGGGCAAAACCAACTGCCGACGTTAGCGCCACAATTAGAATGGATAAGCCAAGAGACGCCCGAGTCCCATACTTGCCTGAGCGATGTGATTGGCCAATATCAGGCCAAGCAAGCACTCGAAATTGCCGCTGCGGGGAACCATAACCTCCTGATGCTTGGCCCGCCAGGTACGGGCAAAACCATGCTTGCCAGCCGCATGATGGCGCTATTGCCCGCGCTTAATTATGAGGAAGCATTAGAAGTGGCGGCGATTCATTCCGTTGCCGGACTCGACATTAAGCCGCAGCATTTTTTGCAGCGACCCTTTCGCTCGCCACACCACACAAGTTCATCGATATCCCTCGTGGGCGGTGGCAGTATTCCAAAACCCGGTGAAATTTCCCTCGCCCACCGTGGCGTGCTGTTTTTAGATGAAGTTGCCGAATTTCCTCGGAAAGTCTTAGATTGCCTGCGCGAGCCGATGGAAACCGGCGAAGTGGTGATTTCCCGCGCAGCCGCTAAGCTGACATTTTTGAGTCGCTTCCAATTGATCGCGGCAATGAATCCCAGCCCGAGCGGTGATATTGATAGCCAACACAGATCGAGCCCCGAACAGATTCAACGTTATCTCTCAAGGCTTTCAGGCCCATTTCTCGACCGCTTCGATTTAACCATTGAAGTCCCCAAACTCCCCGCGGGTACCTTGACTCAAGCCGCGCCGCAAACAGAAACCAGCCAAGATATCGCCAAGCGGGTCAAACTGGCGCGTGAGCTGCAACTCGCCCGCGCTGGCGTGCTCAATAGTGAACTCACAGGGAAACAATTGAAACGCTTTAGCGGACTCAGTGACGCTGATTTAGTGTTTTTGGAACAAAGCGTGGTAAAGCTTGGCCTCTCGGTTCGCAGCTTTCATCGTATACAAAGAGTCGCGCGCACTATTGCCGATCTGGAACAAGTGCCTAACACAGAACGCCGCCATATTGCCCAAGCACTGGGTTATCGCGCTATGGATAGATTACTCGCCCGCTTATCCCAGCAATATTGAGTTTTCGCGGGAACAAATGTTAACAAATGCACCGACCAGCAGTGCCTAAGATTGAGCCAAACGTCGACACCGAGTAACATAGGCCTCCAATTTTTGTCAGGGGGCTCGGATGGGAACGCTGTTTTCACAGATAAAAGGCTGTATCGCATTTTTAGGCTACGTTATAAATACCGTCTTTTGGACTATCCCAATCGTGTTGATCAGTTTTATAAAACTGATACCTATCAGTCCATTAAGGACTGCGACGAGCCATGTGCTCGACTTTTGTGCCAGCGCTTGGATCAGCGTAAATGGTGTAATTGAGCGCTGCTTGCATCCGGTTAAGATAGAACTGAGTGGTGACACCGACTTTTCCACTAAAGAGTGGTATATGGTGATTGCCAATCACCAGTCTTGGGTGGATATCCTGATCCTGCAGCGGGTTTTTAACCGAAAAATCCCTTTCTTGAAGTTTTTCCTCAAGCAAGAACTGATTTTTGTGCCGATTTTAGGCTTAGCTTGGTGGGCGCTCGATTTTCCTTTTATGCGCCGTTACAGCACGGCACAGTTGCGTAAAAATCCTAAGCTAAAGGGAAAAGACATTGAAATTACTCGTAAAGCCTGTGCTAAGTTCAAGGCTAAACCGGTAAGTGTGATGAACTTTGTCGAAGGCACGCGCTTCAGCAAAGCTAAACATCAAAAGCAGAACTCACAGTTCCAACATTTGTTAAAACCCAAAGCGGGCGGCATGGCCTTCGCGCTATCGGCCATGGGTGAACAGATCCACAAGCTAGTCGATGTCTCCATTTACTACCCAGACACAGTGCCTAGCTATTGGGACTACCTGACAGGCAAGTTACCAAGCGTTAAAGTACACATCAAGGTCTCAGATATTGATCCTGCGATGCGTGGCGATTATATGAATGACCGCGATTTTAAAATTGGCTTCCAAGAGCAGCTAAATCAACTCTGGCTCACTAAGGATCAGGTGTTAAGCCAACTCGCTAGCCAAGTGAATAAAGAACAAAGGTAACGCCACTATGTTGAATTTCCTGCCTGGTTCAGTGCTGTTTATGCTGAGCTTAAGCTTGCTGATCATTAATACCGCCGTTTGGGGCTCACTTATCAGCATTGGCGGAGTAGTAAAACTCGTGATGCCAGCACAAAGTGCTCGCAATGCGGTGACTACGGTTATGAATCGTTTTATGTGGGCGTGGGCCTGCTGCAACGGTGGCATTCTATATTTGATCGCTAAAATTGAGTGGGACGTCGAAGGCCTAGAAGGACTCGATAAAAACAGCTGGTACTTGCTGATCAGCAACCATCTCAGTGGATTCGACATTGCCGCGCAAACCTATGTGTTACGCAACCATATTCCTATGCTGAAGTTCTTCCTCAAAAGAGAACTCGCCTATGTGCCGATTATGGGACTGGGTTGTTGGGCGCTAGATATGCCTTTCATGAACAGGACTAGCCCGGCAAAACTCAAGAAGAATCAGAAGCTTAAGGGCAAAGATTTAGCGACCACACGCCGCGCCTGCGAAAAATTTAAAAATATGCCTACGTCAATCATTAACTATGTTGAAGGCAGCCGTTTTACCCAAGATAAACATCAGCGCCAAAACTCGCCTTATCAGCATTTGTTACGCCCTAAAGCGGGCGGTATTGCCTTTACCCTATCGGCCATGGGTGAGCAATTTACTAACCTGCTGGATATGACTATTGTCTATCCCGATGCACCTGACGATATTCTGTTTTGGGTAATGAACGGTAAAGTCACTAAGATCATTGTTAGGATAAGAGCGTTGCCCGTACCTCAAGTCGATCCAACGCGTTATTTCTCTGAATCTGAATATCGCGTCGAGTTCCAACGCTGGTTAAACCAAGTGTGGGCGGAAAAAGATCAACAAATCGATACCTTACTGCAAACGAATCAAAATGTCGCGGATAGTGCCGACAGCGCCAATCACACTCAAGCGAGCTAGATCTGCTCAGTTCTTTTCTAACTTTGCTCTAGTTCGGCAACCCATGCTGCTGCGGCGGATAACTCAAATTCATTGAATACGGTTATCCCTGCGGCGCTGAGTTTTTCAGCCGTTAATCCCTGTCCCGCGATTAATTGCTTAGCAAATTGACCATCGTAAATCTGCCTATTACCACAGGATGGACTGCGGGCTTTTAGGATCGCCACTTTAATCCCTTCTTGCTGCGCCAGCTTAAGGGCGAGATCGGCTCCCAGACTAAAAGCGTGGGTCACATCCTCACCCTGAGCGGTTAAGATACGCTGCCCAACCCGCTCCGCTGGCTGCCTGGGTGTTGGCAAACCGCCTGCACATTCGGGACAAATCGCCACAATCCGTCCTTGCTCAAGCCACGTCTGTACAAGTTCGCTCTCCATCAAGTTATGATCACCGTCGTAGCGCACCGCTTGCCCGAGTAAACAACTGCTCACTAACACTTTTTCCACGGTCACCTCCAAGCGTGTCATTCCGCCCATAGCATAACGCGAAGGACAAACATGCAAAATGCATTTGGACGATTTCCCCCAAAGCCATCAACAACTGCAACAAGAACGGACGGCAAAAACCACTTCATTGTTGACAATTTAATATTTAAAAATTCATAAGCTAAAATATTAAAAACGAACAAATTAAAATAAAACTATAAAAATCAAAACAATAAATAAAAAGCAATTAGGATGTAGACTTACGTCTAAGTAAACACATTGTTGACAATCCACCAAGAGAGGGCTATTTTTTACCCATTGTCGACAATCCTATTAATAGTGATGCGCTCTATGTTGAAGCAAGACACGACGTTCGTTTCTGATGACACACATGTTTCCCACCTGCATAAGGTCAAATCGACCTCGGCAGATAAAACGTCGACCACACTCGCCGATCAAATTTTGGTGCAGATCCAAACCAGCATCATCAAGGGCGAACTGCCTGCAGGCAGCAAGATTAACGAGCAAGCACTGGCCGAAAAATACGGCATCAGCCGCGGCCCGACCCGCGAAGCCCTGCAAACCTTAGAAAGACAACGCTTAGTGGTGCGCGCCCCCCATGTTGGCGCCCGCGTCGCACAACTGACAGTGAGCGAACTTAACGACTTATATCAACTGCGTAGCGTACTCGAAGGCATGGCCTGCGAACTGGCCGCCAGTCGTATCACCCCAGAACAATTAGCCAAGTTAGAAGATCTACTCGCAACACAAGAAGCGGCGCTCGCCAAGGGCGATACTTACTTCCAAGAGGAAGGCGATGTCGATTTTCACTACCAAATTATTCAAGCCAGCGGTAACAAGCATCTGCAGGAAACCTTAGTCGGCGGCCTGTACCACCTGCTACGTATGTATCGCTACCAGTGCACTAATAAAAATCGTCCCGTGAAAGCGATTGCCGAGCACAGACGCATAGTCGAAGCCATTGCCCAGCGCGATGGTGAACTCGCCAGTTTGCTGATGCGCCGCCATATCGAACAGGGGCGTAAAAATACCGAATTACGCTTAATTGAATTGCAAGCCAATGCAGCCGCAAAAGAAACCTTAGCCAGCATTAGCTAAGTTTATACGGCTCAATATGCCCACTTCCCATAAATGGAAAAGGATAAGGACAAGACCATGACCCAAAGCGCAGGATTACGTTTTCGCCAAGCTCTTGCTAAGGCTAAACCGTTACAAATCGTTGGCACCACCAATGCCTATTTTGCCTTGATGGCAGAACAAACAGGCTTCCAAGCCTTGTATCTTTCGGGCGCTGGCGTTGCCAATGCGTCCTACGGTTTGCCTGACTTGGGCATGACCTCAATGAATGACGTGCTGATTGATGCAGGCCGCATCACCTCTGCCACGCAAGTGCCTTTATTGGTCGATATCGATACTGGCTGGGGCGGCGCATTCAACATTGCTCGTACCATTAAAGAATTCGAAAAAATCGGCGTCGCTGCTGTGCACATGGAAGACCAAGTATCGCAAAAGCGTTGTGGCCATAGACCTAACAAAGCGGTCGTGAGCATTGAAGAAATGGTCGATCGCATTAAAGCGGCCGTCGATGCCCGTACCGATCCTAACTTTGTCATCATGGCGCGTACCGATGCGGTCGCCGTGGAAGGCTTAGAAGCGGGTATTGAGCGCGCAAAAGCCTATATCGCTGCCGGTGCTGACATGATTTTTGCCGAAGCGTTAACTGAGCTAGACCAATATCGCCACTTTAAAGCGCAAGTCAAAGCACCGATTTTGGCCAACATGACTGAATTTGGCCAAACCCAATTGTTCAATAAAGAAGAACTCGCCGAGGCAGGCGCCGACATGGTGCTCTATCCACTGGGAACGTTCCGCGCAGCCAACCAAGCGGCACTGAACGTCATGCAAGCGCTGATGAATGATGGTCATCAACGTAACGTGCTCGACACTATGCAAACCCGTAAAGACTTGTATCAATACTTGGGCTACCACGCCTTTGAAGACAAGTTAGATCAACTATTTAGCCAAGATAAATAACCGACAAGCTGCCGCCCTACATCAGCAGCCTTAACCAATAAACGCCAGCGCTCGGCGCTGGCAATAATCAAATAGCGTTAACGGAAGGATTACATTATGTCAGAAGGTAAAAAGTTAAGCGGCGCAGGACTACGTGGCCAAAGCGCGGGCGAAACCGCATTAAGCACAGTGGGCGTGTCAGGTTCGGGCCTCACGTACCGCGGTTATGATGTGAAAGATCTCGGTGAAAATGCCACCTTCGAAGAAGTCGCCTATCTCATTCTTTACGGCGAGTTGCCCACTCAAGCCCAGCTTGATGCCTACAAAATCAAACTCAAAGGCCTTCGCGGTCTGCCGCAAGCCTTAAAAGAAGTGTTAGAGCGCATTCCTGCTGACACTCATCCAATGGATGTGATGCGTACTGGCTGCTCTATGCTAGGCAATTTAGAAGCCGAGCACAACTTTAGCGAACAGAGTGAAATCACCGATCGCCTTTTAGCCGCATTCCCATCGATCATCTGTTACTGGTATCGCTTTAGCCACGATGGCGTGCGTATCGATACTGAAACCGATGACGATCAAATTGGCGCACACTTCCTCCACTTATTACATGGCAAAGCGCCGTCGGCACTGCATGCTAAAGTGATGGACGTATCGTTAATTCTTTATGCAGAACATGAATTTAACGCATCAACCTTTACCGCTCGCGTCTGTGCTTCCACCCTGTCAGACATGCATTCATGCGTCACTGGTGCCATTGGTTCACTGCGCGGCCCGCTGCATGGCGGCGCAAACGAAGCGGCGATGGAACTGATCCAAGACATGAAAGACGAAGCCGATGCCCGCGACATATTAATGGGTAAACTCGAGCGTAAAGATAAGATCATGGGCTTCGGTCACGCGATTTACCGCGAATCGGATCCACGTAACGCCATTATCAAAGAATGGTCTGAAAAGCTGGCCGCCGATTATGGTGATGATCGCCTCTACCGCGTATCGGTAGCCTGTGAAGCCCTGATGTGGGAACAGAAAAAACTCTTCTGTAATGCTGACTTCTTCCACGCCAGCGCTTATTGCTTTATGGGTATTCCGACTAAATTGTTTACCCCTATTTTCGTGTGTTCACGGGTAACGGGTTGGGCGGCGCATGTGATGGAGCAACGCTCTAACAACCGCATCATTCGCCCAAGTGCCGATTATGTGGGCGTAGCACCCCGTAAAGTGGTGCCGATTGCTAACCGTTAATGTTTAAAAACATGAACTGGCGCTAAGGCGTCAGTTTCTCTTTAAGATCTCCAATAGATCATGTGATGAGCACCGATGTTATGAGCACTATCATAAATACCCAGTACCGCAAGCCCTTACCAGGCACTGCACTCGACTATTTCGATACCCGTGAGGCCGTTGAGGCCATTGCCCCCGGCAGCTACGCTAAGCTCCCCTACACCTCACGCGTGCTAGCGGAAAACTTAGTCCGCCGCTGCGATCCAGCGGTACTCACCGACTCGCTGAAACAGATTATCGAATCTAAACAAGAACTGGATTTCCCTTGGTTTCCCGCCCGCGTGGTCTGCCACGATATTTTAGGCCAAACCGCCTTAGTTGACCTTGCGGGTCTGCGTGATGCCATTGCCGCCAAGGGGGGCGATCCGGCCAAAGTTAACCCTGTAGTACCAACCCAACTGATTGTGGATCATTCCCTCGCAGTGGAATACGGCGGTTACGATAAAGATGCCTTTGCAAAAAACCGCGCCATCGAAGACAGACGCAACGAAGACAGATTCCACTTTATCAATTGGACTAAAAAGGCCTTTAAAAACATCGATGTTATCCCGCAAGGGAACGGCATCATGCATCAAATTAACCTAGAGCGTATGTCACCTGTAGTGCATGCTCGCGACGGTGTCGCCTTCCCGGATACCTTAGTCGGCACCGACAGCCATACACCACACGTAGATGCACTGGGCGTTATCGCCATTGGGGTCGGCGGGCTAGAAGCCGAAAGTGTGATGCTGGGACGCGCATCCTATATGCGCCTGCCAGACATTATCGGTGTCGAGCTAACGGGCAAGCCGCAAGCTGGCATCACGGCGACCGACATAGTACTGGCGCTTACCGAATTTTTACGCGCACAAAAAGTGGTGTCCTCTTATCTAGAGTTCTTCGGCGAAGGCGCATCAGCGCTGACACTGGGCGATCGCGCCACCATTTCGAACATGACACCTGAATTTGGCGCCACCGCCGCCATGTTCTATATCGATCAACAAACGCTGGATTATTTGACCTTAACCGGCCGCGAAGCCGAGCAAGTCAAACTGGTTGAAACCTATGCTAAAACTGCAGGTTTGTGGAGCGATGACTTAAAACAGGCCGAATATCCACGCGTATTACACTTTGACCTCTCGTCAGTGGTACGCACCATTGCCGGCCCGTCGAATCCACATGCTCGGGTGCCAACCTCGGAACTCGCCGAGCGCGGCATTAGCGGTGTGGTCGAAAACGAACCTGGCCTAATGCCAGATGGCGCCGTGATTATCGCCGCCATCACCAGCTGCACTAACACCAGCAATCCACGTAACGTGATTGCCGCCGGCCTAATTGCCCGCAACGCCAACGCCAAAGGCTTAAGCCGCAAACCTTGGGTCAAAACCTCACTGGCCCCCGGTTCCAAAGCGGTACAACTCTATTTAGAAGAAGCCAATTTATTACCTGAGCTTGAGCAACTTGGCTTTGGGATTGTCGGCTTTGCCTGCACCACCTGTAACGGTATGAGCGGCGCGCTGGACCCTGTGATCCAAAAAGAAGTGATCGACCGCGACTTGTACGCCACCGCCGTATTATCGGGCAACCGTAACTTCGATGGCCGCATCCATCCCTATGCCAAACAAGCCTTCTTGGCATCGCCGCCATTGGTGGTGGCCTACGCGATTGCCGGCACCATACGTTTCGATATCGAAAAGGATGTGCTGGGATTAGATAAAGACGGCAACCCAGTCAAACTGATTGATATCTGGCCATCGGATGAAGAAATCGATGCCGTGATTGCGACCAGTGTTAAACCTGAGCAGTTCCGCAAAGTGTACGAGCCTATGTTCGATTTAGCCGTCGATTACGGCGAGCAAATTAGTCCGCTGTACGATTGGCGCCCGCAATCTACTTATATTCGTCGTCCACCTTACTGGGAAGGCGCATTGGCGGGTGAACGCGCACTCAAGGGCATGCGGCCACTAGCGGTGCTGGGTGACAACATCACCACCGACCATTTATCGCCGTCGAACGCCATTATGCTCGACAGCGCCGCGGGCGAATACCTGCACAAGATGGGCTTGCCGGAGGAAGACTTTAACTCCTACGCCACCCACAGGGGCGATCACTTAACTGCCCAGCGCGCAACCTTTGCCAATCCTAAACTTAAAAACGAGATGGCAATTATTGACGGTAAAGTGCAACAAGGCTCACTGACGCGTATCGAGCCCGAAGGCCAGGTCACCCGCATGTGGGAAGCGATTGAAACCTATATGGAACGTAAGCAACCGCTGATAATTATCGCGGGTGCAGACTACGGCCAAGGTTCGTCCCGCGACTGGGCCGCCAAAGGCGTGCGTTTAGCGGGCGTTGAGGCCATTGTTGCCGAAGGTTTCGAGCGCATTCATCGCACTAACTTAGTGGGTATGGGTGTTTTACCACTGGAATTTAAAGCCGGCGACAACCGCGCCACCTACGCCATCGACGGCACCGAAGTGTTCGATGTCCTCGGCACGCCAGCGCCACGAGCGGATTTGACCGTCGTTATCACCCGTAAAAACGGTGAGCGCATCGAAGTGCCAGTAACCTGTCGTCTCGATACCGCCGAAGAAGTCTCAATCTACGAGGCGGGCGGCGTATTGCAACGCTTCGCGCAAGACTTTTTAGAGTCAAACCTGAAGTAACACTCGCGCTAAAAAGGCGGTAATGCCAATTGAAGATTACCGCCTTTGATATCGACACTAACCTGTATCGCTATTCCCCTTGGAGTTAATAGCATGAGTAACAATCTTTTCCCGCCCCAAATCAAAGTCGCCGCAACTTATATGCGCGGCGGCACCAGTAAGGGCGTGTTTTTCCGCTTGCAAGATTTACCAGAGGCCGCACAAGTTGCTGGCCCGGCACGTGATGCCTTGTTACTACGCGTAATAGGCAGCCCAGACGCTTACGGCAAACAGATCGATGGTATGGGTGGCGCCACCTCAAGCACCAGCAAGACAGTGATCCTCTCTAAGAGCACCCGCTCGGATCACGATGTCGACTACCTCTTTGGCCAAGTTGCTATCGACAAACCCTTTGTCGATTGGAGTGGTAACTGCGGCAACTTAACCGCTGCCGTCGGTGCCTTTGCCATCAGCAATGGCTTGATTGATACGGCCCGCATTCCACAAAATGGCGTCTGTACTGTGCGAATTTGGCAGGCCAACATAGGCAAAACCATTATCGCCCATGTACCCATCACCCACGGTGAAGTGCAAGAAACCGGTGATTTTGAACTCGATGGTGTGACCTTTCCTGCCGCCGAAGTGCAAATCGAGTTTATGAACCCCGCCGCCGATGCTGATGGTGATACTAGTGGTGACGCTGGCAGCATGTTCCCTACGGGTAATGTTGTCGATGTGCTAGACGTGCCGGGCATTGGCAGCTTTAACGCCACTATGATCAACGCTGGCATTCCCACCATTTTTATCAATGCAGAAGACTTAGGCTACACAGGCACTGAGTTGCAGGATGATATTAATAGCGACAACGCCGCCCTTGCCAAATTTGAGACTATTCGTGCCTATGGCGCAGTGCGTATGGGATTGATTTCACATATAGATGAAGCCGCATCACGCCAGCATACCCCTAAAATTGCCATTGTCGCCAAACCACAGACCTATGTGTCCTCGAGCGGAAAATCGGTGGCTGCAGAGGATATCGACCTACTGGTGCGTGCCCTGTCTATGGGTAAGTTGCACCACGCCATGATGGGCACGGCGGCAGTGGCAATTGGCACGGCGGCAGCAATTCCCGGCACTTTAGTCAACTTAGCCGCAAGCGGTGGAGACACTCACAAAACGATAGATGCTGTACGTTTCGGCCATCCCTCTGGCACCTTGCGCGTTGGCGCCGAGGCAAACTTAGTGAATGGTGAATGGACAGTCGTCAAAGCCATTATGAGCCGCAGCGCTCGCGTACTGATGGAAGGTTTTGTGCGGGTGCCCGCTGCGTAATTTTATCTAAGTAAACAGTTCAACCAAAGACCTTGCTTCTCCCCCTTCCGGCAAGGTCTTTTTTCTATTCTCGCCCATCATTTTAATCTGCTTCGCCCGTATTTGTCTTAGCATGATATGTTGACATACCTGAAACAATGCTAAGATCCTTTAGCAAAAACGCCAGAATACAAACTCGTCATAAAAAGAATATTGGCAGTGAAACGGTACAGTTAATATATTGCATGATCTATTACAGAATCGCGCCCATTGATTTTGGTTATTTTTAAACCAAGTCAGCAATTTAAGTCGCATTTTTACAGCAAAATGGCATGTAAGGTCTAGGCTAAGAACTAAACTAAATAGAAACCTAATCAGGATGGGTCCGTTTTTGGTAGGGGAAAATTTGAGTCAACTAATCCACAAGCTAATGTTAAGTACGCTTTTTATCCTAAGTTTGTGGGGGATCTCGTGCAATGGATTAGCTCAACCATTGAGCGCGGCTTCTACACAGCTCAAATTTGAACATATTCGCAGTGAAGATGGCCTTACCCAAAATACGATTACTAGCCTGTTTATGGACAATGCCGGTATGTTATGGATTGGCACTCAAGATGGTTTGCATGCTTATAACGGTCACAGCTTCAATATTTTCCCCCATTCACCCAATGATCCGAGGAGTATTTCTGAGAGCTATGTCTCTGACATTATTCAAGACTCAGAAGGTAATATCTGGGTTTCGACTTTCAGCCAAGGGGTAAATCGACTCGATTTGAGCACAGGGACCTTTGAACACTTTGGCCAAGAACAAGGGCTTACCGATCCGCGCACAACCAAACTCAGCGTTGTAGGCAATACACTCTGGATTGGTACTAAAGCAGGACTATTTTCCCTATCGACCAAAACCAAACGCATTACCCAAGTAAACTTAGGTAATAGTGTTCAACCCCACATCACCAGCTTAGTCAATGTTGAAGACACTTACCTTCTGGCAGGAACACAAGATAGCGGCACCTTTGCTGTCAGTGCCAATACTATCACTCGCTTAAATGTCCCGCAGAATCTCACTGCACATCAAATTAGGGCACATTCCGCTAATGCGATCACTTTAGCTCTGGGTGAGCAATTATGGCATTACAACTTGGCCTCACAACAGGGCGAAATCCTCTGGCAGACAGACGATAATGTGCCTTACATTAAGGACTTTATCCAAACTGAACAGGGTAATTTTTGGGTTGTTGGGCCAGAAGCTGGTCTTATTCAACTCGAGAGAAACGATAAAGCATTTACTGCGACCTACCACAGGTATGATCCTAAGCGTACCAACAGTATCAGTGAAAATAACATGCTGAGCTTACTGCAAGATCCCTTTGGTAATTTATGGTTAGGTGCCAGTTATTCTGGTCTAGATAAAATTAATACCCGTCGTCAGTATTTTCAGCATATTTACGAATCCACCCCTAACCTGTCGCAACAAAGTAACAACATTCGCACCTTGTTCCGCAGCCAAGATAATGCGCTATGGATAGGCACCGAAGGTGCTGGGCTTAAACGCATGTTGGCCAATGGAAAATATGAACACTACACGGAGCTCTTTGCTAACGCCTTAGGGATGCATCAACGCAACTTGAATCTTATCCTGCGAGATATAGACCAAGACAAAAATGGCGTGCTTTGGTTTGCCACTAACTATGGGCTAGGTCGACTGGCGCTAGATGGCCACTTCCAGTTACTCAAGGTGACAGAACGCACTGATCAAGGCTCAGAAACCAATTATATCCGTAGTTTAGATATTGATGAGCAAGGTCGCCTCTGGGTGGCAACAACCAATGCCCTCTACCGTAAGGCGATAGATACCGATGAATTTACTTTTATCTCATTGGCACATATTGATAATTTCTATCCGGCACAAAACCAGTTTTTAATCCTCAGAACACACAAAGACACGCTATGGATAGGTACTCTCGATGGCCTGCTTAAGCTGGATATGAAAACAGGCACAGGTAAATCCTACTTCCATCAATCCTCAGACAAAAACAGCCTGATCAACAACCGCGTCCGCGATATTTTAGTCACAAAATCGGGCGAGGTATGGTTTGCCACCCATGGTGGGATCAGCAAGTTACCGTCCCAAGAGACTGATGCAGGTTTTAGCCACTATACCCGCAATCAGGGATTACCAAGTGATACCATCTATGCCTTACTCGAGGATCAAGAACACAACATTTGGTTTAGTAGTAATGCGGGGATAGGAAAGCTCAATCCTAAAACCAATCGTGTCATCATATTTAATGAGCAAGAAGGGCTACAAGCACTGGAGTTTAACGGTGGCGTAAAACTTGAAGACAGCGATGGCGATCTCTGGTTTGGTGGCATTAATGGCATAAATCGTTTCAATCCAAAGTCAATTCCAGATCAACGACCCGATGTTAAAGTCGCACTCACTGGCTATAGTATTGCGGGTAAAGGGCACACTATTCTCGATTTGAGCCATCCACCTAGCATAGTAATGGACTATAGCGATCAGCTGATCAGTTTTGAGGTGACCTCATTGGATTTCAGCTATACGGGTAAAAACCGCTTCAGCTATTTTCTTGAGGGATTTGATAACGAATGGCATGAGCTCCCCACAGGTAATGAAATTACCTTTACCAATATTAATCCTGGTCACTACCAACTGCATGTTCGCCATGGGCTGCAATACAACTCTCAAGGTGACTACGCCCTTTCTGTCGATCTTCATGTAAAAGCGCCCTTCTATCGAACTCAGTTCGCCTACGCCCTCTATAGCTTGCTCTCTCTATGGCTGTTGGCTTGGATCATTATCTGGCGTAAAAGAAAACGTCAGCAACAGCGCGAATTTGAAACCAGTATCCGCGCCTCAGAGGAGCGACTCAAACTTGCACTTTGGGCCTCTGGCGATGGCATGTGGGACTGGAACATACCAGAAAATCGAGTTTATCGTACCAATATGGATTCTTCAGTCCCCCATTGGAATAGCAGCAATATAGCCCATGAGAGCATGCACTCAGAGGATAGAGAAAGATTCAAATTTGAGCTTAACGAACACCTTCAAGGTCGTTCGCCTTTCTTCGAAGCAGAGTACCGAGTCGAACGCTCCCCCGGTAATTGGGTATGGATTTTAGACCGCGGTAAAGTGGTGGAAAAAGATACCCTAGATAATCCGATCCGTATGACAGGGACCAACCGTAACATTACCTCGCGCAAACTGATTGAAAACGAGTTGGTACTGTCATCACAAGTGCTCAACAGTATGAACGAAGCCGTTGTAGTGGGAGGATTAAATTATCGAATTCGTTCGGTCAACCCAGCATTTTGTGCCATTACAGGGTACACAGAACGCCAAATAACCGACAGGCATTTCATTCACCTAGCCTTTAGTCGCCAACAGCGGGAGTTGTTCAATACGATTGAACAACAGCTACTGCGTCACAAACATTGGGTAGGAGAACTGTGGATCCGCAATAAACAACGTCAGGCCATTTTAGTCTGGCTTGAAATCAACCAAGTGATCGATATCAAAGGCGAAACCAGTCACTTCGTTGCAGTATTTACTGACATCACAGAGCGAAAAAAAGCCGAAGAAGATCTGCGTTTCCTCGCCAGCTTCGACACATTAACTGGCTTACCGAACCGAACCTTATTTCAAGACAGGCTCAATCACGCGATTACTCAAGCGCACAGAGCGAATAATATCGTTGCCTTGCTGTTCTTAGACCTCGACCGCTTTAAACATATCAACGACTCTATGGGTCATCATGTCGGGGATTTGTTACTGAAAGCCGTGGCAAGACGACTGCAAAATGCGGTACGTGATGGCGATACTGTCGCACGCTTAGGTGGCGATGAATTTACTATTATTTTAGAAGGTGTTGCGAAAACAAAAGCCGCAACCCTGATCTCAGAAAAAGTGCTCAGAGCATTCCAAACGCCCTTCCTATTGGACGATAAAACGCTGACCATTTCGACCTCAATTGGTATCAGCTTATATCCTAACGATGCGGACAATGCCGACTCACTGATTAAATTTGCCGATACCGCCATGTACCACGCAAAATCATCAGGTCGAAATAACTTTCAGTTTTATACCTCTAAGTTGAATGAAATCGCCACCCGTCATGTACAACTCGAAAGTGGTTTAAAGGAAGCTATCCAACGCAAAGAACTAAGCTTGGTTTATCAACCTAAATTCTGTTTACGAGATGGTTCACTCACAGGACTGGAAGCACTTTTACGTTGGTATCACACTGAACTTGGCCCCATTTCCCCCGTCGAGTTTATTCCGCTGGCGGAAGAAACGGGTATCATCACCCAAATTGGCCATTGGGTGATCAATCATGCTTGCCAGCAATTAGCCGAATGGAATAGCTTAGGATTTAACGGGATCACTATTGCCGTCAACCTATCGGCTCGCCAACTGAAGGCGGACATTATCTCCACCATCGAAGTCGCTTTAGCCGTATCAGGTCTCCCGGCTCAATCTCTTGAGCTTGAGCTTACTGAATCAATGATCATGGGCAATCCGCAAGAGTCGGTCAGCATCCTATCTAAACTCAAGGCCCTAGGATTGACCATAGCCGTGGATGATTTTGGTACGGGTTATTCGAGCCTAAGCTATCTCAAACGCTTCCCGATAGACACACTCAAAATCGATCGAGAATTTGTCAGAGACATCACCAACGATCCCGACGATGCCGCCATCACCAGCGCCATTATTGCCCTCGCTCACAGCTTAGAACTGAATGTCGTCGCCGAAGGCGTAGAGACCCAAGAACAGCTTAACTTCTTGGCGATGCAAGGTTGCGATCAAGTACAAGGTTTTTTACTGAGTAAACCCTTAAATGCCGAAGATTGTTTAACCCTACTCAAAAATCAATCTAAGCCACAGCCACTTTGATTTAAGGCATTATCGACAAAAACAGCCAATAAAAAAGGCTCCTAGGAGCCTTTATACATCACCACAAATTCCTTACTTTGCTAAACGTTCAACACGCTTAACCCAGCCTTCAGGACCTTTAATATGGCCCTTTTGGATTTCGGTATACAGTTTATAGATGCGCTGAACATGCTCGCCCACTTCACCATTACCGACAGTGACAACATGGCCATCTTCAAAAATGTAGGAGCCCACAGCAGAAACCACGGCCGCCGTCCCAAAACCACCCGCCTCGATAATTTCACCTGATTCAATATCAGCGATAAATTTATCAAGCATGACAGTCTCTTGGCGCACTTCACAACCGAGCATCTCACCCAATTCCATAATGGATTGCGAGGTGATCGACTTCAAAATAGTATCTGTGAAGGTTGGAATAATCACAGTGCCATCTTTTAAGATGTGGAAATGGTTCATCGCGCCCGCTTCTTCAATCTGTTGATTGGTCGAATCGAGATATAACACTTGCGATGCACCAAAGGCTGCCGCCGCTTTACCCGCACGCAACGAAGCCGCATAGTTACCCGCGGCTTTTGAGGCGCCAGTGCCACCCGATACAGCACGATGGAAAGTTTTGCTGATCAGCAAGCGTATGCCTTTGTTCACGCCAGCCGCGTAATAAGCGCCACTTGGGCTTAACACGACACAGAAGGTATAACGCGAACTTGGGCTCACAGAGAGGCGGTCTTCGGTCGCAAAAATAAAAGGACGAATATACAGACACGCGCCTTCTTGCATCGGGAACCAGAGGCGATCGACATCGATCAACGCATTGATCGCATCCATCTGCATTTGTTCATCGATATTGGGAATACAGACGATATCGGCGGAGCGATTCATCCGCTCGGCATTCTTATTAATACGGAAAGTATAAATCTCACCGTCTTCATGCATAAAGGCTTTAGCGCCTTCGAAGATCGACTGGCCATAATGCAACGCCATTGCACCCGGTGCCATTTCAAATGGTCCATAAGGAACGATGCGCGGATCGCACCATTGTCCATCATGATAATCCATCAAAAACATATGATCGGTTCTGAGGCTACCAAAGCCCACATTCCCTTCGGGCTTGAATTGCTCAGTACGGCGCTCGGACGCAGGTTTTAAATTGTAAGTTATTTCCATCGCATACCACCTTGATTACTGAACAAGCAGACTAGGGAGCGACAGGAATAAAGTCAAGAGGGGCGCGCATATCTAAAGGTCTAAGCAAATAAAAAACTCGCTAACACGCTTGGTTCAACTTTTCACACGGCCTCAGAGACAGAATAAAACAATCCGCATTGGGTCACACATAATGCCAATGGCAAGTATTTTTGCCACAATAGGGTCGAACTTCCAATGAGATGATCCTATGTCAGATTATAAAATGATCCCCTGCGCCCACTACGACTATCTCGAACTCGCTTGTCTGCGTGGTTATCAACTCAACATTGAGCTTATTGATGGCACCCAGTGCCAAGGTAAAGCCATCACCACGCAGACAAGAGCCGACAAAACTGAGTGGCTTATCATACAACTGCAACAAACTAAACAATCCCTTAGACTCGACCATATCGCCGCCATCACGCCCCTCGAGCCTAATGCTGAATTTAGCCGAGTACTCATTGCGGCCAAGCAACCCTAGCAAAGGATATAACATGGCAACTATGATTTTATCGGTTGAAATCGGTCACTGGATCGGTGGGCATAACGGCAAATACCCCCATCTCATTGAATTTGATATGGCACATCTGGATAGACCCTTTCAGGTCAGCGAAGGTTGGGGGCATGGTTTAGGAGGCTCCGCTTACTCACTCGCACAATTTGTCGAAACGCCTTATTTCCTCAAACTCAAAACCGAGGCTCCTTGGGCGTTTGCCATTATCGCACAAGGCTTAGCCCAACAAGATATTGAGACTATCGCCACCGCACTCTCAGAACAATATGGGGATCATCCGCCGCTTGTCCCTACACATTTAATGGAATACTTATTAGGTTAAAGCTAAAGGGTTTTGTTAGAAGAGAGTGGACCTGCTGAACAATACAGGTTTAGTTAGCGAGGTGTATTGCGGAAAAGCTTCACCGAGTCATGACACTCGGTGACAGGATTCGAAATAGGAATCGAAACAGGTTTCTAAACGGGACGAAAAATAGCTTAGCGCTTAAACCGCAACCGCCGCAATCACAGAGACTTCAACCAAATATTCTGGCTCGGCAATAGCGGCTTGCACACAAGCGCGGGCTGGCGCATGGCCTTTAGGCACCCAAGCATCCCATACCGCATTCATTGCATCATAATCACCCATATCTTTCAGATAAATAGTCGCTGACAGTAAATACTCACGCGAACTTCCCGCCTGCGCTAACAAGGTATCGACCTCCTCAAGCATAGTGACAGTTTGCTCGGTGATGCCTTGATACTTGTCCTTCGCCACTTGACCACACAGATACACAGTACCTTGGTGGATCACTATACTGCTCATGCGGGTACCTACATCTAAACGGGTAATACTCATATTGATAATCTCTTAAATCAGATGCACTTAAATAAATGGCTCAGCAAGAACCGAATCGGCTATTTTAACGATAAACAGGCTTTATGTCTGCGCCACAAATCTGGGCAAAGGTGAATAAAAACGTGCCATCAAGGCAAATAATCCTAGGCTACAGCTCACCACTGCCAGCCACACTAACGGCGTCGCCACGGCTAAATTGACTAATTGAAATCCGACTAATGCTGCGCATGCCGCGATCAAAGCAAAGGGTAACTGAGTCACCACATGGTCATGGGGAGCGCAACCTGAGCTGGTCGCACTGAGCACGCTGGTATCTGAAATGGGCGAGCAGTGGTCGCCAAAAACCGACCCCGCCATCACAGCGCTCAGTACAGGTAACAACAAATGAGGATCTAAGTTATGGGCAATCTCTGCGCCAATAGGGATCATAATTGCAAATGTTCCCCAGCTTGAACCCGTCGCAAAAGCCATTATCGCGCAGAGTAAAAACATTCCCGCTACCAGCAGGTGCGGAGAAAGATAAGCCTTAGCCCAAGCAGCCAATAATTTAGCGACGCCAAGATCTTGGATCACAGCGCCAATCATCCAAGTGCAGAGTAAAATCGCAATGGCGAAGGAGATCATGCGAACTCCGTGGCTCAAATCCCCCACTAACGCCGTTAAACGTCGCCCAGACAAGCCTAACATGGCAAGAGTGACCAAGGTTGCCAACAAACAAGCATCGCGCATAGAAGCGCCAATATCAGCCTTAGCAAGCCAGAGTGACACATCCCAAGAAGAGACCTGCTGAGCCCCAGACCACAAAGTTAATCCCACTGAAGCAGACAGCAGAGTCAGCATAGGGATTGCGAGCAGCCAAGGATTTCCCTTAACCTCGACCGTATTGGAGGATTCCACAGCAGTAACAGCAACAAAAGAGTGAAAACCTACGCCATACCAAGCGACGAGTACGGACAAGCCTAAGGTCACTATGGCGTAAAAGTTAAATAAGGCCACCTCAATAAAGGCTTCCAGCGGCGACACGGGCAAAAAGCTGATCCCCGCGATAAGCGCCATCACATAAGGGCCCCAACTGGAGAAAGGCAATAGCGCGCATAAAGGCGAAGCATTGGAATCAACTAAATAGGCGAGCTGCTCATGGCGAATACCATAACGCTGGCTGAGCGGCTGACACACATGGCCGACAGCAAGACAACTGAAAATCCCATCGATAAACACTAACCAACCAAGAAATACGACCCCAAGACGCGCCTGACGTTCAGTACGAATACGGCTATACAGCCAATCACCAAACTGCCCCACGGCACCGCCACGTGCTAACAATTGCGTCATGCTACCGAGCAGTAACATGGCGAACAGCACATTGAGATGCCACGCTTGCCAAGCACCTTGGGCATAAAATTGTTTTACACCGATATCAAGCAAATACAACCCCGTTTGCAGCGGGTCAAATTGGGCGATCAATAGGGCGCCAGAGACGATACCAACGCCTAACGCCACCAGCGTGCGGCGTAAAAACAGGGCTAAGGTTAAGGTCAACAGTAACGGGAGTATGGCGAGCAAACTAGGCGACATGGACCATTCCGATAAAAAATAAAACCAAGAATACTAACGAGTTAATAACAAATGCAAAAAAACTTAATTTAGAACCCAGTAATAGGGTGTTTTTTAACCAAACGGCAAGAATCGCTATTCCTTAAGTTCTAGGCACTGCTAGAATCACAGTCCCATCCAGAAACCATAGGACTCTCCAGATGAGCCTTGAATTACTGTCCAAACTGGAAACCAAAATCCAGGCTGCACTCGAAACTATCGAGCTTCTAAAAATGGAGCTTGAAGAAGAGAAGCAAAAAGCGTCTACGCTGAGTGAGCACAATCAACAATTGAATGAGCAAAACCAGCAACTACAAGAAGAACTCACTTCTTGGAACGAAAAAGTGACTGGCCTTGTTGGCTTGTTAAACAGCGAAATCTAAACTGCATTAGTTTGATGATGCTGCGCTTCGATCAGTTCGTTCAATTCTAAAATAGCCTGCTTCACTTTTGGCAGGCTTTTTCTTGGCAGTAAAAACCGTCCCTTCTCAAATTCCAATCGTCCTAAATCTTTAACCCAAATAACACCAGTGAGAAAAATACGCGCGTGCTTAACGATAAGCTTAGGTGCGTAGACAGGAAAAACTCTCATATGACCACCTACAAGCATTCTTGTTGTTATTGATTACAGTTGTTTGACAGAAACTTTGCCACTTGAGTTTCATCGTTAGAGTGGTATTTTTCATCTTTTATCACCAAAAATACTTAATCGTTTGATTTAGTTAAACTATGAATATGTCACCCTGTGAGCAAAAAAGAAGAACGCCATAATAATGTCACTTGCCAATTTTTTGACACTCTGCTAAATTATTAGCGTTACTCAGGGTAAAAATGAGTCCTCTGGCTCAAGTCCGTACTTTCTTTTACAAGAAGTACGGTTTTTTTTGCCCATTTTTTGCCTCGTCTTTATTCAATAAGTTCAAACGACTAGCCTACAGAGGCCTAACTCAGTACGTTAAACTCCCTATCAAAGCGCTATTTGCCTTGTTGTTGCCAACCGCCCCAGTAAAGAATCCGCCTTCTTAGAAGGCGGCTTTGACTTGCCCCTGGAAGGGGCTATTCCAAAAACTACATCATCTGCAACGACAATTGAGCCTCATGTTCCTGATCTTGTTTATCTTGATGGCGCACATATCGTCTAATGATTTCTTCATTAACACCTACTGTATCTACAAAATAACCTCTGGCCCAAAAGCTATTGCCCCATAGCTTTTTACGTACATGAGGGAATTTATTGAATAGCCTTATCGCAC
>NZ_JAKKSJ010000042.1:0-41056 GCF_025653365.1 Shewanella sp. SW32
GTGCGATAAGGCTATTCAATAAATTCCCTCATGTACGTAAAAAGCTATGGGGCAATAGCTTTTGGGCCAGAGGTTATTTTGTAGATACAGTAGGTGTTAATGAAGAAATCATTAGACGATATGTGCGCCATCAAGATAAACAAGATCAGGAACATGAGGCTCAATTGTCGTTGCAGATGATGTAGTTTTTGGAATAGCCCCTTCCAGGGGCAAGTCAAAGCCGCCTTCTAAGAAGGCGGATTCTTTACTCGGCGAAGAAGTACTAAGCTGTAATGAGCGTTACCCAATGTTGATATAAGGGTAAGCCAATTAGCACGTTAACTGGAAATGTGATCCCCAGTGAGGCTAGCATAGCCAGACCTATATTGGCTTCGGGGATTGCGGCTCGAATGGCCGCTGGAGCTGCGATATAAGATGCGCTGGCACTTAATGCCGCTAACACTAAAATGCTGCCTGAAGGTAAGTCCAGCCAAACACCTACACCAATACCACACCAAGCCAATATAAAGGGCGTTACGGCGGCGAACACTAATAAGCGCCATTGTTTCAGTGGTAGCGGCAAACACACTTTAGCCGTTACTAAGCCCATTTCCAGTAAAAATAATGCCAGTAAGGTTTTGAATCCGCCTAGTAACACAGGTGTAAGCGGCGCAAGTCCCGTTGGGCCATAAAGCCAACCTATCACTACACCGCCAAGGAGTAAGACAACGCCGCGGCTGGTTAAGGCTTCGTGCAACACGCTTGATTGATTTTCATTTTTGGGTGATGTTTCAATTGCTTTTTTGGCACTTAAGTATCTGTGTAACCAGAGCATTACGACAATAGCAGGTAGTTCCAGCAGCACGAGATATAGGGTCGTTTCTGGCCTTAAGATCAACCCAGATTTTTCAACCATAGCCATCACCACCGCAAAGGTTCCCGCACTGACGGAGCCGTAATGGGCGGCAATACTAATGGCATCGGTATGGCCAATGCGAACCAGCCGGGTTAGTACAGGGTATAAGGCCAAGGGGATTATCAAACCTAAGGCAACAACCGCTAACAGCTCAGTGAACACTAAGTTTTGAGTGTGACCGTGGAGTGCCATTCCGCCCTTTAAACCTAAGGTAAGCATTAACAGTATGGATAGGGTTTCGTAGATCGCGGGTGGGACTTTAAGATCTGATTTCACTAGGCCAGCTAACAGGCCTAAGGCGAAAAATGCAATGACAATATCGGGCATAGGTATCTCATTAAGTTTGACTTTTAAGCGGTGCAAAACGCGCTTGTTTGTCGAGTGATCCTGATGGCTGGTGATTTTGGACCTAATTAGTTATATTGAAAAATAAATTGTTTACCACCTAGGTATAGATAATTATCTATGGATAAGCGTTCGTCATCGACTCAGCTTAAATTGCGGCATTTGAGTTTTCGGTTACTGCAGGTGTATGTGCAAGTGGTGCGGTTAGGTAATATTTCCGCAGCGGCGAGGGCATTGCATTTAACTCAACCCACAGTGTCATTACAGCTTAAAAAACTGGCCGATGTGTTGGGTGAGCCATTACTCGAGAGTCGTGATGGCCGCATGTTACCGACATTGATTGGTAATGAGTTGTACCGCGCAGCCTGCGATACCTTGAGTCGTTTTGAGGATTTCGATGCTTTTATGCAGCAGGCTAAAGGTGGCAGTGTCGGTCACATCAATATCGGTATTGTCACTACCGCCAAATACGTGTTGCCACGGATTTTAGGGGCATTTTATCGGCAGTTTCCACAGGTTAAAGTGACCTTAAACATTGGTAACCGTGCCCATGTATTAGGCAGATTTGAACGTCAAGAAGATGATTTATACCTGTTCAGTCATCCTCCAAGTGGCGATAACGTGTTATCTGCACGCATCATTAAAAATCCGCTGCAACTGATTGCACCAAAGGAGCATTGGGCAGTGGGTCGTGAACAAGTGAATTTTAACGAGCTTAAGAATGAGCGTTTTATCGTGCGCGAACCGGGGTCAGCCACCCGCTTAATGTTCGAGTCTTGGTGCAGCGGACAAGGCATCACGCTCGGTGACACTATGCAAATCGAGAGTAATGAGGCGATACGCTTGAGCGTCGCGTCGGGCTTAGGTTTGTCGGTGATTTCGGCGCATACCTTGCAAGAAGGGCGCGAAAAACCTGCAATTCTAACTGTTACGGGGTTTCCGCTCGAAAGTAACTGGTATCTAGTTGGCCGTAAAGATCGCCGTTTGCCCTATGCCGCCATGCAACTGGTGGACTTTATGGCGGCGCATTTGGTCGAGTGTATCGAGCCAGAATGGGTTGCCACTGATATCAGTGAACTGGCTATGCACTTTAATCATGCACCGCAAACTCGGTCCTATCACTCTTGAGTCTTGCTTGTATTATGGAATGCTTTATTAAACTAGATCATAGCGTTATGCATTGAGGGTAACGGTTTAACACATCTTGTGCCATTACCCTCTGATTCCATTATAAAGTGATACTCTAGACTTTAAATCGCGTCAGTAGATTGTTCAGTTCAACGGCGAGTCTTGAGAGCTCATGCGCTGAGGCACTGGTTTGCTGTGCCCCCGCAGCACTTTGGCTGGCAAGATCACTAATATTCACAATGTTTTTATCGACCTCGCGTGCGACTTTCGCTTGCTCTTCGGCGGCGCTTGCGATGACCATGTTGCTGTTATTCATCGTACTGATTTGGCGATTAATCGTGTTTAATGCATCCCCTGCCAATCTTGCGACTGAGAGTGCCTGTTCAGCCTTTTGGCCGCTGTGCTGCATTGATTGCACAGCCGTTTCGGTGCCGTGCTGGATTTTGTTAATCATGTCTTCAATTTCACGGGTCGAGGACTGAGTGCGATGGGCTAGGGCACGAACTTCATCAGCAACAACCGCAAAACCACGGCCTGTATCACCCGCTCGCGCCGCTTCAATGGCTGCGTTTAAGGCCAGTAAATTCGTTTGCTCAGCAATGGCGCGGATCACATCGAGAACTTTACCTATATCCCTCGCTTGAATCGCTAAGGTTTGAACAACCTGTGAACTTTGCGTCACATCCTGATTCATGTCGATAATGGCTGCGACAGTCTGATCTACCTGTTTTTTACCTAATTCGGTACTGCGGGCGGTTTCTTCAGAGGCTTCTGAAGCGAGCACCGCCGTATTGGCAACTTCATCTACTGCCGAACTCATTTCGGTAATCGCAGTTGCCGCTTGCTGTATTTCATCATTTTGTTGCTGTATGCCGCGGGAAGCATCTTCAGTGACGGAATTGAGTTCTTCGGCGGCGGAGGCGAGCTGGCTAGAGGAGTTTGCTATATGGGATAAAGTGTCGCGCAGGTTTTGCTGCATTTCAGCTAATGATTGCATCAGTTGACTGGTTTCATCTTTACCCACTGTACTGATTTTCTGTGTTAAATCCCCCCTTGCGACTGCCACAGAAATGCCTACAGCTTCCTTCATTGGCTGCACGATACTGCGAGTTAAAAATATTGCTACTACAAATGCAGCGATTAAGGAGCCCACTATCATAATGCTGTTTAGCCATTTACTCTCGTCGTAGGCTTGTGCAGTTATTTGACCTTGTTCCTTTGCATATTCAGTATTCAAGCTGCCAATGCTAATGAGCGTCTTTGTCATTTTTTCGGCTTGCACTATCATGACATCATCCATGATCCGTTTAGCTTCGGCTGCATCATTCGCCTGTAGCTTGCTGATCATCTCATCTTGATGTTTTAAATACAGATCAAGGCTGCCACTAAATTCTTGATAGAGCTCCTGCTCACCTGGCAGGCTAATTAAAGGCTCATAGTTTTTTTGATCCGTTTTAATACTCTGGCGGGTTTGCCTTAATGTATCGAGTCCTTTGTTAAGTTCAGCAGTCGAATTTGCTAATAATAGGCGAAATGTAAACACCCTAGCGCGCATCACATTGAGGTTGATGCTCGACAGACTGACTAGCGTAGGTAGGGTATTATCTTCAATTTCTTCTGCAGTGGATCGCATGGATGACATTGTCTGTAATGACATGATTCCTTGAAGTAGCAACACAAGAGCAAGTAATCCAAACGCAGCAATTAATCGTGAGCCAATCTTAAATTGTCGTAACCACATAAGTTAATCGTCCCTGTATTTAAAAGAGTTCCGTTTAAGGCTGTTCTTAATATTTTCTAGCGAATATTTCGAACTAAGTGTCATGGCGCTTAGTCAGAATCATGAGTCTTTAGTTGATTGCATAAACTATAGATTATATTTTTGAGCTTTTATGTTGCAGGTTATAAATTTGATCGATTTAAACCTATAGGCTGTAAATTAGAATAATTGAAACTAAGTTACACCGTACCTTAAAACTCAAGGTTAGCAACAGCTAGAAGCAAATTGAACGTAATGAGTCATTTGGTTGTGTGGATTGAATCGATTATGGTAGATGGATTTCCTACTTTATGTATTTGATTTTTAACTATTATAATGTTTTTTCTGTACTAGTTTGTCTATGATTGCAGATTTTCAATTTAGGTACTTATTCATCTTTCTAGGCTTGTATCTGCAAATAGCGTATTTGACTTGTTATATTCTGAATGCATGAATTATCTTGTCACTAATTGTTCCTCGAATTTTTATCGTGATGACTAACTTCTCGCTTATCAATATTAGGCTTTTGGTCTAACTCAACAGAGCGATAAATCGCTAATGTTTTACGGTCATTCACTTCGACTCATTGCTATTAATCGACTGTAGGTGCGGCGGAATTCAAAACTGAGTGCGCCACCTTGATAGAGTTCACTCAGTGGCACGTCGCAGCTGAGATATAAGCTGACATTTTGATCGTATAACTCATCAATCAAGCTAATAAAGCGCCGTGCTGGGTCGTCGTTGGCCGCATAGGAGAGTTTGCGCTCGCCCGTGGCTGCGGCTTGGTTATCACCTGTACCGTCTTCTGTGCCGCGGGCACGGATCCAGCCTTTTATTTCGCCGCCTAATTTGGGAACGCCGCTTACCATTAAGATCTTAAATCGACTGGCTATTTCGATATAATCGAGCTGGGATCTCGGGCCGTCACATAGGGCATAAAAGTCGAACCAAGCGACTGAGTTGCCTGTTGGCGCTATAGCGGCGCGGATCACTGGAATTTCACGGTTGCAGATGGTGAGGCTAGCATTACTCATTCTGCTATCACTAATGCCAATAGCGCTCATACTGAGTGTATTTGGCGTTAACCCATTCACTAGCTTGTCAAAAATCCGCTCAAAATCGAGTGTTCCGGTAATGCCGATATTGCGGGAAATCGAGGCGTTAACTTCAGCGCTATCAATGCCAATCTCGTTGTTTAATGAAGCATTGATGGCGTGCATTCTATGGTCTTGGTTGCCATTGAGATGCAGCATTTGAGTGTGTGTTTGCAGCAGTTGGATGCAAGGTAAAAATCTGTGTCTAGCTAGGCCGTTCTCATATAAGCGCTCAATAGGAATATTTGAGGTGGCGACCAGCACCACACCTTGTTTGAATAGGCATTCAAAGAGCCCAGCGAGTATCATGGCATCGCCAATGTCCGAGACAAAAAACTCATCGAAACACAGCACCTTGCACTCTTTTGCGAGATTTTTAGCTATGAGAGTTAACGGATCTCGTTTACCCGAATGTTCGCGTAATGCTTGGTGAATCCGTGCCATAAATCGGTGAAAATGCAGTCTTAACTTGCCTTCACTCGGCAAACAATCGAAAAACAAATCCATCAGAAACGTTTTGCCCCGACCTACATCGCCCCACAGATACAGACCCTTGATTGCTTGTTTGTTGATAAGGGAAAACTGTGCTGAATGTGGCTGTAGCATCAACTGCTTAAATAGCACATCGAGCGCCAACACCGCCTGTTGCTGCGCGAGATCGTCAATGAGATCTATGCTCACCTTGGCGCGATACGCTTCAAGTGGTGTCACGATTGGGGTTATCGATTGCGAGCTAGCGGAGTTTGAATGTGCCATGTCGGGGTCTCGTTGGCGGTTTGTTTTCGGTGTTTGCTGCTAGTGTGTTCTTTAGCTTTGTTTTAGTGCGATATCAACACTCACCTTTTTGAGGCATCCTGTTACTCATATTCAGGTACTCGGGAGCCATATGGCAAGATGCTCAGGGTAACATAGTCGCTGGCGTGACTTAAGTCCCGCTCTGTGGCTTAGGTTAAATACTAAGCGAAACCAGTGCTTTATTCTCGAGGACTTTTACCATAACATCTTTGTCACAAAAATAATGATATGGAATGAACCCTATGGCGAGTAAGGGCAATGGCATTACGGTTATCAGTGCACAAACCTTGATTGAGGGCGACATTCAGTTAGAGAGCGCGGCATTCATTGCGGGTAAATTGCAGGGCAAGATTAGATCAGCAGGACAAATTAAGATCGAACTTGGCGGCGAGATCTCTGGTGAAGTCAGTTGTCATGAGCTGCGTGTTTGCGGCGTATTTCGCGGAAGAGTCTGTTGTAATAAGTTGATTATTACCAGTTCTGGTGTGGTTGACGGTGAAGTCGCCAGTCATCAGATGGAGATTTACGAAGGTGGGCAGTTTATTGGTCAGCGCATTAAAGGTCCTGAACTCGATGCCTTGCCGGACATGCTACAAGCACTCGCGCCAATAGCTCAACGCTCGGATGCGCATTTATATGCCAGTGAAAGCACTTTACTAAGAGGTGAGCATCTGGCGATTCGCCCTTGGCTGTATGTTGCAGTGGCAACTGTCGTCATAGCATTAGGTTTTAGTTTTGGACCCGAGCAATTGCGTGAGTGGTTACCGAATCTTAGTAACAGCACGTTGAAAACTGAGGTGTCTCCGGCAATCGAGGGGCTTAAGGCAGTAAATGGTATGTCTCCTGATCAACCTGCTACGCCAAATAGCGCGAATGCCGACAATATGGCGGTATTTCCGGCAGATGATCCTGATCTGCAGATCATGCAGCAGGATTCGGCGATGGAAGATTTGCAACAAATGGAACAAGGCCATGAACAGATGACGCAGGGTGATAATGGCGCACCGCCTGCCAGCGACAGTGCGACCAATAAGCTCTAATCTGTCGATCGCGCATTTGAATCTTTTAGAAGGATTATTTGGCTTTAGTTGTCAGTTAGGCCAACCTTAACCCTTTCAAACTGCCACTCTGGTAGCTTGGTTTTTAAGTCAGGAAGAATTCGATCAACATCGCCCCGCAAGATAATCAATGGTTCACCGCTAAACGCCCCGTTGGCTAACTGCTGCAGCCTTTCGGGCGTTAGAGCTTGCAACTCTGCATTCAGCTTTTGCACATCAATTCGAGTTGATCCTGTCGCGACTTGGTGGATATATTGGTTTTCACGTTGAATGCTGTTGTCTTGGCTGAGCAAATCTTCACCGATCAAATAGGTTTTAAGTGCATCGATTTCACCTTGGCTAGCACCTTGCGTCTTAACTAGCGCGAGGTGATCGAGTATGCCCACCACAAACGCGCTCGTATGTTCTATGGCTGTACTGCCGTAAAACTTGATGCTGCTGGACAGCGGTGCATTGGCACACTGGCCGTAGATGCCATAGGTGAGGCCGCGTTTTTCCCGTAAATCATAGTAGAGTCTGCCCGAAAAACTGCGGCCCATGAGTGCGGATAAACTGCGACAGCTTAAGGCGACTTCCTGTGGGTTCAGTTGCTGCTGAGTTGATGCATCACTTAGGACATGATCTATGGCATAACCTAGGCGGACTTGGGTTTGCACGCTGCCCGGCGCATCAATAAGGTAAATCCGCTTGATTTGCTGAGGCTTTACTGTCTCTGGTTTATCCGCTTTCGGCACTGAATTAGGCAATAATGGCCACAGTTTAAGGCTAGCTTGAAGGTCAAATTTAGCGTTATTTGCCAAAGGGTTGGGTAGGGAAAGATGCCACTGTGCTTGTGTTACCGCCTGCTGTTGGATTTGTTGTAGTTGCCTTAGGCTGAGTGAATCGAACAATGCATTATTATTGATCACTCTATTGTAGGGATGTTCAGGGCCGAGCAGTTTATCGCGCCACACTTTATCTATCTCGGCGCCACTAAAGGCGTTTAAGTGTTTATTGAGCTTGAGTTGACGGCGAATATTGTCGACATCGGCGGGGGCGGTTGTCGCATCAACAAAGGCATCTGGCTGCCAAAATTGCAGTAGTAAGCCGTAGATATGGTTAACATCGTCGGGGCAAGTGAGGCTTAAATTAATGCTGTGCAAGCTGACACGCATATTGAAAGTCTCAAGACAGGGATCTGCGCGGCTAATGGCAAGTGCGCGGGCCTTTTCTTGAAAGGCAATCTGTAAAATATCAGGATTATTGAAGGGAACTTGCGGGCTCACTGCCGCTAAACTGACCCTGTTGCTCACACTGCTATTAATTTGAAGTGAGGCAAGGCGATGTAACTGATAGGGTAAATCCAATTCGGTATGGACTTCATCGGTAAAAATTTCATCCGTTACGGGGATAATGACGCTGCTTTTGGGTAAATGACTGTTCAAAGAGCTAGGCAAAGAATGGGCTAAAGAGTTTGGCGTTTCAAAATGGGCCAAACTCGGCGGTTCGCTCGGCGTGAAGACGATCTGCGTCTGCTGGCAGGCGTTTAGTGATAAAGCCAGAGCGCAGAACATTAAGCCTTGTAGCTGCTTTGACATTGTCTGAGTCGTCATAATACCGCATCCTCTAAACTGTCACTCATATCGTTAGGCAGCCATTCCAGTAGCGTTTTACCCCAGCGAATATACCAAGGTGGCAGTAGGTCGACTCGGACATAATCTTGGTTGAAATACCGTTTTGCGACGCTTTGGATATCGTCGGCCGTGACTGCGTTGATCCGTTGCCATTGCGCGGTAAAGGGATGGTCTTTATCTTGAGCCGACGTTGCGGAAAGCTTGGTAGCTAAGGCCTGGGTGTCATCCAGTTGTTGTAATTGATTGTTTAACCACACTTGTTTAAGTGTGCAAAGACTTGCTTCATCCAGAGCATCTTGCTGCGTTTGTGCCACAAGTCCCAATACTTTTTGCACTAAGGCATCGAGTGAGGTCCGTGCCCGTGGGACCAAGACGATATTCGCTATGCCGTGATTTTCTAACTTAAAGGGCAGGGAGTAGCTGAGCATTTGTTCGGGATTATGCAGACTGAGTTTAGCGAGTGCACTGGCGGTGTTTTGAAATAAATAGCCTTCTAGCAGCCGAATTGCCGCCGCATCGGGGTGATCTTTACCTACGGTATGCCAAGCAAGCAGTAATCCAGGCCAAGGTCCGCGCTCATCAACTAACTCAGCATGTACTTGTTTAGGCTGGATTGTTAACTCAGAAAATTCAGGTTCAGCAATTGTTGGCCTATACCAAGTCGCAAAATTTTGCTCAATCCATTGTCGGGTTTGTGGGCTCAGTTTGCCGACAAGGGAAAGCTGCATCGCATCGGGACGATAATAAGCACGGTGAAAGGCAGTTAGGTTTTCTTGCGTGGCTTGCAAGATATCTTCGCGACTGCCAATAATACCGTGACCGTAGGGAGTGCCTTTTACTTGCTCGAGTAAAAACGCCATCGCGCTACGGATATAGGGCTGATTATCTATGGTTTGTGCCATTTCCTGCAGTACGGTTTCCTGCTGATTTTTAACCGTAGTGGCGTTAAGGCTAGGGCGGATAAAGCGATCGGCTTCGAGATATAAGCCCAATTCTAATGCTTGGTTTGGCAGCGTCACATAGTAGTTGGTGTAGTCAAAATGCGTGCTGGCATTAAAACGTGCACCTAAAGCACTGAACTGCTGAGCATAGGTATCGCCGGGGGCATTTTCACTCCCTTTAAACAACATGTGCTCAAACAGATGGGCGTAACCGCTCTGACCTTGGGCTTCGTTGCGGGCGCCTAAATTAAATTGGCTGGCGACTGTGACTGTTTGTTTATCTGCCATGGGCAGTAATCGCACTGTTAGGCCATTTTGTAGCGTATAGGTCTCTATATTCGCTTCGAGCGCATATAAGGCTTGTGCATCTTGCTCGGCGCGACATTGGGCCTGTAGCGTATGACTGAAAACACTGGCCGAAAGGGCGATAAAAAAGGTGATTTGAGTGTTCATAAGTGCGTCCTGCCGAGCTTATTTTTTAATTTGTTAAATGCCTTACTCAAGCTGGATACCATTAACGACAGGCAATTGATACATTTGCAGCTATCGATACAGATTGCACCACTGTCGACGACTGCTCGGATTTCATCGAAATCAGTTGAATAGCATTCAGTTTTTGAAAAGAACTGCTATGATGGCACAGTTCTTTTTCTGGCATAAGTACAAGATATGGTAAGCAGATCTCCGTTCGAATCCTTTCAGTGGAAAAGCGATATTTTTAACTGTGAAAGCACTGATATTGATAATTTCTATCTGCTGCTTGAGCAGGAAATGACCCGTTTGGGCATGGTTGAGAAAACATTGGGTGAAGTAGGTAAATACGATGTTAGCTTGTATCAGTCGCCGGCCGCTAAGTCAGGCTTACCTTCTTTATTGATCAGCACAGGATTTCATGGCGAAGAATCTGCAGGCCCATGGGGTTTGTTGCATTTTTTGAGTGAAGCTTCAGCAGACCTATTTGAACGGGTGAACTTGAGTTTATTGCCCCTCGTCAATCCTACTGGATTCAGCCGTGGTCATAGATTTAATAAATACGGCGAAAACCCAAATCGTGGTTTTGTATTTGAGAACGGTAAACCTAAAGCGAATGAACATACATCGGTTGAAGGTAAGCTATTGTTAGAGCATGCACAGTTACTGCTTGCTGCGAGTCGAGACGGTATTTTAACTTGCCATGAAGATGTCTTGAGTCGTGAAGCCTATGTGTATTCTTTTGAGCCAAGCCAAGTGCCTGGACGTTTTAGTCTCGATCTGCGAGATACTTTAGGTGGTTATTTCCCGATTGCGGTAGACGGTGAGATTGATGGGTGTCCTGTTAAGGATGGTTTGATCTTCAATCATTTTGATACGTCTTTTGAAGCTTGTTTAGTACGAAGTGGTGCTCGTGTCGGTGCTTGTACTGAAACGCCTGCGTTGCAAAACTTCGATCAACGCGTATTAGCAAACAGTGCTGCTATGACTCACTTCTTGGCCCTGTGTGCACCTTTATGTGATTGATATGTTAGTCTATTACGTTAGTGAGTAGCCTGACATGACAAAAAATACCCGCAGATTGCGGGTATTTTTTTAGGTGGTATTCGCCAGTGAATTATTGATTAATTCGCATTGGCACACCAGTACGTTCATCGAGTAGCTTCTTGATCACAGAAGAATCAGTGTCAGCTTTAGCGATAAACTTAGCGATCTCTTTTGGCAGTGATATCGCAACGGGCTCATTTGATTCAAACTCCGCCACAGTGCGAGACAATGGTTGATGCACGGCTAAGTAGCGTTTACCGTCTGGCTCTTCGGTTGCTTTAATCGGCTGGTTCACAAATTGTACCCGGGTTCCCACTGGTACAGTCTTGAATAGATGCTCGATATCTTCATGGCGTAAACGCACACAACCTTGACTGACACGCAAACCGATACCGAAACTCGCGTTAGTACCGTGAATCGCATACAAGTTGCCGATATACAGCGCATACAGTCCCATAGGGTTATCTGGACCGGCTGGCCATACCGCTGGCAGGATTTCACCTTTAGCAGCATATTCTTTACGAATGCGCGGTGTGGGTGTCCAAGTTGGGTTCGCACGCTTGCGTTGTACAGTGGTCACCCAGTTTTCTGGTGTGTCTTTACCGATTTGGCCAATACCAATAGGCAACACTTCAACAGTCTTTTTGCCTTTTGGATAGTAATACAACCGCATTTCAGCCACGTTGATCACTATGCCTTCACGGGGAGCGTTTGGCAGGATCAATTGCAATGGAATGATCAGTTGGCTACCTGGTTTTGGCAGAAATGGATCCACACCTGGGTTAGCTTCGAGTAAGTTACTGAGACCAAGTTGGTATTTGGCTGCGATATCTTCGAGAGTGTGTTTACCCTCTGGAACCGTATAATACTGGTTCTCGCCAATTAGCCTGCTTTGGGCGGCTGGTAAAGGATATTCCGTTGCTAAAGCGGACAGACTAGGGAAAACCAAAGTCAATAATAAAGCTGTGGTGCGAAGCATACTCATAAGCGGATACTACGATTCCTGTTAATAAAAAAGCGTGTTTAACGCAGCTTTCTCTCTTAAAACGAGAGCGGCAATTTGACGAGCAAAATGCACTGGCGCGCGAAGCTCGCATCCTTCCTTATTTTGGACATTATTTCAACTGAAATATGATCAGTACGGCGTATTTATCGCTTAATTTTTTGTTTTAACGGTTTTCCTTGGCGGCGTCAATTGCCAGTATTTAGTCTTGTCGTTAAAACCTGCTGTACTCAATTGTCTTGTGCATGCCTTCCTGCTTGATGAAAAATATTTGCAGTGTTAACCAATCTAAAACGTGTCTGTTTGAATGGCGAGCATGTATGGCGTTACTGGAACTGAATTGATTTGTTTTGGGAAAACAGTGTGTGGTCCTTTTCTGACAAGGCTATTGCTCATCGGATAAAGTGAGTTTAAATCATCTCATTGGCAAATAAATGGAGTTAAAACAATTAGCTTAAGAATAATGTTCAAATATTCACCTTTTATACGACATTATTTTATCTGGCACTAAATTGGCTATGATACCGTTAGTTTATGCAGGTTTGTGAGCTGAGTTTTGCTTGAATGATTTGAGTTTACGTTCAGTTTGTTATTTTTAACTATTTGATATTTATTTGTTTTAATGCTTATTAAGTCGTGTGGTGATGTTCTGCTATCCTTTAGGTTTTACGTTCGCCTTTATCTAAAGGTTAATAGAAAGTTGGTTTTATGACATTTTTTATGTAGATGATTGAAATTTAATATTTAACGCTCCAATAATTCGATATTTTTGTGCTAATATAAAATCATAAAATTGTGAGTTGAGTCATTTTTAACCTCGGTGATTTGTCTATCGTTTAACTAAACAACCTGTATTAAGGAGGCGTTTGTGGATGCAGATTCCATCAATAGTTTTTTTCTGATTGGCGCCTTGCTTACAGCAGTGAGTGTTTTACTTAGTCCTATGTCTTCCCGTTTGGGCATCCCTATTTTATTGATTTTCCTCGCTGTGGGTATTTTGGCTGGCGAAGATGGCCTTGGTGGAATCCAGTTTGATGATTATTCAACTTCCTATTTAGTCAGTAACTTAGCCTTAGCGATTATTTTACTCGATGGCGGTATGCGCACCCGCGTTGCCAGTTTTAGGGTGGCGCTATGGCCTGCATTATCGTTGGCGACCTTTGGCGTTGCCATTACGACCAGTATCACCGGCATGATGGCCGCATGGTTGTTCGACTTGCATTGGTTGCAAGGTTTGCTGGTGGGCGCGATTGTGGGCTCGACCGATGCCGCTGCGGTATTTTCCCTGCTTAAAGGGCGTAGCCTTAACGAGCGGGTTGGTGCGACCTTAGAAATTGAGTCCGGCAGTAACGATCCCATGGCGGTATTCTTAACCGTAACCTTGATTGCCATTCTTGCCAATGTCGACAGTGAGTTGTCCTTCAGCTTTATGCTTATTAGCTTTATTAAGCAATTTGGTCTGGGGATCTGTTTAGGTTTAGGCGGCGGCTGGATGCTGTGGAAGCTCGTCAATTTAAGCAAGTTAGCTGATGGTCTGTACTCTATTTTAGTTTTAAGCGGTGGTCTGATTATTTATGCTGCGTCCAACAAACTGGGTGGTAGTGGTATTCTGTCGATTTACTTAGTGGGTCTGTTCCTCGGCAATAAGCCAACCCGTGGCCGTCATGCGATTTTGAACGTACTGGATGGTATGACTTGGGTCAGTCAAATCGGCATGTTCCTCGTATTAGGGTTATTGCTTACCCCTTCAGATTTAGTCGATATCATGATCCCAGGTTTTGCTCTGGCATTCGGAATGATTTTATTTGCTCGCCCTGTCGCCGTATGGATCAGTCTATTGCCATTTAAGAGCTTTAGCAGTCGCGACCGCTGGTTTATTTCTTGGGTGGGGTTACGCGGCGCTGTGCCTATCATCTTAGCAGTATTCCCTATGATGGCTGGCTTACCGGGTGCTCAGTTGTACTTCAACTTAGCCTTCTTCGTTGTATTAGTGTCGTTGCTGGTTCAAGGTGCATCTTTGACCACAGCAGCGCGTTTAGCTAAGGTGGAACTGCCCCCAAAGCCGTTACCCGTTTCGCGCTCGGGAGTTGAAATTTACCCGAGCAGCGAATGGGAAGTGTTTGTCTATCGTTTGAGTGAAAGTAAGTGGTGTATTGGTGAGCCGCTAAAGCGCTTAGCTATGCCAGATGGGACACGGATTGCGGCGGTATTTAGGGATGACACTTTGTTGCATCCATCGGGTAGCACTCGCCTCGAAGCGGGCGATATACTCTGTGTGCTGGGTCAGGAGAAAAGTTTAGAAGCCTTGAGTAACCTCTTTAGCCAAGCGCCAGAAAATAAAGAAGTACAACGATTCTTCGGTGATTTCTTTATTGAAACAGACGTTAAGCTTGCGGATCTCGCGCCTATTTATGGTTTGAGTTTAGATAATCTCGCTGATGATATGACAGTCGCAGACCTTGTGGTATCTCAGCTTGGCGCCAATCCTGTACTTGGGGATCAGTTCCACTGGCAGTCGTTGCATTGGGTGGTGGCGGGGTTGTATGAAGGTAAAGTCACTAACGTAGGTATTCGTTTACCGACTGAGAATGCGCTCTAATCCTATGTGCTAGATGGTCCTTACTATCGAAAGTTACCATAAAAAATGCCAGCTTATTTGCTGGCATTTTTGTATTCAAAGCTAATTGAGCTTATTGATATAAAGATTTGTCCGTTGGATCGGGACGGGTCTTAAAGCGGCGATGTAACCACATATATTGGGCGCGGTTTTTATCTATGATGGATTCGATAATCTTGTTACCGCGAATCGCGTCGGCTAATTCATCTTCGCCGGGGAAATTATTCAGCGGTGGCATCACTTCAATTCGATAGCCTTTATCATCTGTAGTACGTTCCACAAAAAAAGGCAGGACTTTAGCTTTGCCGAGTTTAGCTAACGTGGTGGCACCGGTAATCGTTGCCGCATCTGGCATGGCATAAAATGGGATAAATACCGCGCTTGATCGGCCAAAGTCTTGATCGGCCGTGTACCAAATCACATCGGGATTGCGTAGGCAGCGTATCATTTGGCGCAAGTCGCGTTTAGAAACGAGACCTTTATTCGAGCGTAAACGGCCTTTGACCTGCAGGTATTCCATCACAGGATTATTGTGTGGGCGATAAACCCCCACGCCGGGTTGGAATTGGCCGAAGATACGTGCGCCCATTTCCAGCGGTAAACAATGCACGGCAAAGAGGATCACGCCGTGGCCAGCATTTAACGTGTTTTGTACGTGTTCTTCGCCTTTGATACTCATGTGCTGCTGCACTTTTTCATCGGGCCACCACCATGCATTGATGGTATCGAAAATGGCTTTGCCCGTTTCTTCAAAGTTACGCGTGAGTAAATCTTCTCGCTGTGCTTCCGTCATTTCAGGGAAACAGAGGGTCAAGTTACGGCGCGCTGTGTGGGTGCGGCCAGCTGCGAATTTCATTACTAAGCGACCGAATCCCTTCCCCAGCGTCATCTGCCAAGGAAGCGGTAGAAGCTGAGTTAAACGCATCAAAAATACGCCAAACCACATGGGCCAATGCTTAGGATGATATAAAGAAGATGAAAACTCGGCTTTCTCGACCACAAAAATACTCACTACTTTTGAAAATTACTGCTCATTCTAACTCAATTTTTGCTGAAAATTAGGTACAATCACGGTTTAATTTCTGCATAAAGATAAGAGCACTATGAAGGTTTCTCTGCCAGCATTTGAAAAAGCCAGAGTGTTAGTCGTCGGCGATGTGATGTTAGACCGCTATTGGGTTGGCCCTACGGGACGTATCTCCCCTGAAGCCCCCGTACCTGTGGTGAAGATTAATCAAGTCGAAGACAGACCCGGCGGCGCGGCCAACGTGGCGCTCAATATCGCGACCTTAGGGGGGCAAGTCCAACTTGCCGGGCTCGTCGGCCAAGATGATACTGCCCATGCCCTAACGCTCGGTGTGCAAACTTTAGGGGTTGAACCCCAATGGTTAAGTATTACTGATAAACCAACCATCACTAAGCTGCGGGTGTTATCACGTAATCAGCAGCTTATCCGCCTCGATTTCGAAGAAGCCTTCGACAAGGCCGATAGCGTGCGTTTATTGAAACAATCCGAGGCCTTACTCGATTCTGTCGATGTCGTGGTGTTATCTGACTATGCAAAGGGCGCTATCGATCAGCCACGTGATTTTATTGCCTTAGCGCGTTCGAAAGGTGTGATGGTATTAGTCGATCCTAAGGGCAGTGACTTTGGTCGTTATCATGGCGCGTCACTCATTACCCCAAATATGAGCGAGTTTGAAGCTGTTGTTGGCACTGTGACCTCTGAAGCCGACCTGTTGGAAAAAGCCCGTGGTTTACTCAAGCAACATCATTTTGATGCCATTTTAGTCACCCGCTCTGAAAAGGGCATGACCTTAGTGACCGCTAATGCGCCTGAGTTGCACATTCCTACCGTTGCCCGTGAAGTCTATGATGTGACGGGTGCTGGCGATACTGTGATTTCAGCCTTAGCAACCTCATTAGCCGCGGGCGCCGATTTACCGCAAGCTTGTGCGATTGCGAACACCGCCGCAGGCGTTGTGGTCGGTAAACTTGGCACTTCTACCGTGAGCCGCATTGAGCTTATTGAAGCTTTAGCTTTGCACCATGGAGAATCGGGTTTTGGGGTGGTGAGTGAAGATCAACTGGCCTACGCCTTAGAGCAAGCCAAACTACGCGGTGAACGTGTGGTGATGACTAATGGTTGCTTTGATATTTTACATGCGGGCCACGTGAGCTATCTTAAACAGGCGAAAGCTTTGGGCGATCGTTTGATCGTCGCGGTAAACGATGATGCCTCGGTTAAACGCCTCAAGGGTGAAGGCCGTCCAGTTAATCAGGTTGATCGTCGTATGGCTGTGCTCGCTGGCTTAGCTTCTGTCGATTGGGTTGTGCCTTTTAGTGAAGATACGCCGCAGCGCATCATTACTCGATTGCTGCCAAATCTGCTGGTCAAAGGTGGTGATTATAAGCTTGAGGATATTGCTGGTGGCGCTGAAGTGATTGCCGCAGGTGGTCAAGTGCAAGTGCTGGGCTTTGAGGATGGTATTTCAACCACGGCGATTATACAAAATATCATGGCGAATCAGTGAGCTTAGTCGCTCTGGCATTCGCATCTAGCCTGACTTGGACGCCCATTGCCGATAAGCAGGCTTTGATTTGCCCTTTACCAGAGCTTGGCACTTGCTTGGCATTATTGCCAGAGCAAGTGTTGGTGCAGCTTCCTGCAACACTCGAACAATTTAGGCTTGATTTAGGCCGCAGAAGTGCCATGGTCATGCCCGTCGATGACAATAAAATTGCGGGCCTAGTCTTAGTGAATGAGCAGCGGACACCGCAAGTACAGTTAGCCAGTGTCGATATGGTGACCTACCAATTACCTTTGCTTGAACAGCCGCAATTAACCCTATGGCATGAGCTCGGTCATTTGGAGAACCTTGCTCTGCAAGGCTCTGTGTTACCTACTCACTTGAGTGCATATCAACATGAATGGCTAGCTGACATTTATTTAGTTTGGCGTATCGCACGGGAAAAAGGTGATTTTGCCTTGGCGTGGCAGCAATACCACAGACGCAACCTTGACGCATTAACAAGCCCGCAATATTTGTCTCATTGGAGTTCGCCAATGTTGATACAAGTGTTGCATCGATACAATGTTGCTCAAGTGGCTAAATTTGCCGAGTATCGGGACTTTTTAACGAATTTTTACCCTAAAGCAGAGCAATTAGAGCCGAGATTATTAGGTGAGTATTCGAGCTTGATGCAACGCACTTTTGGCGCGAGTGTATTGCAACCCCTTCCTGAATATCTATTTTGGCGAAAAGCTGATCTTGGACACTATCTCCAACCGACGTTCGTTTTACTCATGGGCGAAGAAAAAGCACATAACTGGTTGGTACAAAATTCAATGTTATGAATGTGTTAATTGAATCGGTGGTGAAGCCTGTTTTAAACTGAACCCTAGCTGAACAAAAGTGAAATACGCTGGTTACGGCCCAGTGAACAGCAGTAATCCCTGAGCGGCTTTGGTAAGCTTTCCCCCTAAAAATAAGAGGGGAGACATTACTATGGCTAAGCGCTCGCGAGTACAAACTGAGCAAACCATAAATCAAATTATGGATGAAGCGTTAAGACAAATTTTGACTATCGGCTTTGAGACTATGTCTTATACTACGTTATCTGAAGCAACGGGTATTAGTCGCACAGGTATTAGTCACCATTTTCCACGCAAAAGCGATTTTCTTGTTCGTTTAGATAGTCGTATCGGCAATCTATTTGTTGCTGCGCTGAATTTTTCTAGCCAAGAGGCATTGGAAACATCCTGGATGCAGGCAATGCAGGAAGAACATTACCGCGCAGTATTGAGACTATTCTTTAGTCTTTGTGGTGGTGCGAATAATGAAATTACCCTCTTTAGAGCGGTGAGTACAGCGCGTCAGCAAGCGATTGCTGAGTTAGGCTTAGCAGGCGATCGCACGATCAACCACCTATTAGGCCGTACAGCTGTGATGTTGCTATCCAATTTTGATGTGGCAAAAGCAGCATAATAGACTGACCAATGAATATAAAAATGGAGCCAGATGGCTCCTTTTTTGTGGGTAAAAATCGTGATTTGTACTGAGGTAAGTCATACCCCAATAGTGTAGGATGACCACTTAACAATGATTTAAGTTAGTGATATTGCCTTGTACTCTTGATTTGACAGGATAAAACATATGGACATGACACCCATCTCTAATGAGGCAGATATGCCTAAACGCACCATTAAGCTTGATAACACTGAGCTTATCAAAACCAGTTTTTGGGTGAGTCAGATTTTTATAATCATTGCGACTGTTGTTGGCGTGTATTTAGCCGCGCAAGAAGGGTTGTCACAGGCAATTAAATTTGATGCCCTGAGCAATATGCAGAATAACTATCATCTGCGTCATGCCCTATATGACGAAGTGAGTGACAATGTTGAAATCTTGAGTCATTACGCTGACACAGTTGAGACTGTGAGTAGTAATAGTTTAGTGAAAATGCATCCACAGATGGGATTATTTGTCTGGGATAACATGCGCTATTCTGCCAATGCGCTAGAAACACCGAGTGATATTTTGTCTGATATTCGTCGTTTGTATTTAGAGTCTGAGAAGATCATTAGTAATATTGAAACCCGTCACTATAGCGTTTCTTACGGTAAGGATCAGTTGCAAAATGTATTGAGTAAAATCAAAGAAGATACTTTGCCAAAACTCAAAACGAATTATGAAACCCTGTCAAAAGAGCTTAAAGATAACGATATTGCCGTCGACTAACGTATCTTGGCTTAACTCCCACCAAACATCAGGGGCCATTCTTATCCCTGATGTTTGAATCCATTGATGAATTCAGTGTTGCTGACAACACTTCTACATGGTCTGCTTTAGTCCCCCCCATTATTTATGGCACTTAAGCTAATGATGAATTTACCCAGCTTTTATTCGTCTGCATTTGTCATCAAAACCTTGTTGAGTTAGCTTAATTTCTGTCGATAGGCTTGAGTTAATTTTTGCTGTTGTAGATAGATGCGAATCGCCAAGAAGGTTAATGCAGCAGCAATCACGGCACTGATTGCGTGGTGTAAGACTAAGTGACTTATCAGGAATGTGGGCAAGTCTTCAAAGCTGTCGATAAGGAAAAGCTTAGTGATTAAGCCGATATAGACGAGAAGATGCAGAGCCGCACCAGTGATAAAGAGTCGTTTAAATTTATCAATCAGTTTGATATCTAAATTGATATTAAACCATCGACAAAACAGGTACCCACTCAGGCCGATGGTAATCGATATCCAGCCAAGCCCGAGTAATGAGGTTTTGATTAACACGGCAGACAGGATAAACAGCCCAAGCAACATTTATTATTTCCTTAAACCAGCTTTAGATTTAACTTACTGTTTTAGCTTACATTAAGCATATCAGCATTGTGGGCAGATAAGCCTCACATCATATTGGCGCAGAGACTAGCTTAATAGGCTTAAAAAAATGTGAAAAGAAAGGGAGCCATTGGCTCCCTTCATTTCTTTAGAATAGTGTTTATCGCCTAAACGATTTCTACTCTGTTGATATTAAATCAAACTCAAAGTGCCTTTAAAATGGCTTCAACACTGGCCTTAGCATCCCCAAACAGCATTTGGGTATTTTCTTTGAAGAACAGTGGGTTTTGCACGCCGGCATAACCTGTGTTCATCGAACGTTTAAAGCCAATCACGTTTTGTGCTTTCCACACTTCCAGCACTGGCATACCTGCGATTGGACTGCCTGGATCTTCCATTGCCGCGGGGTTAACCGTGTCGTTGGCGCCGATAACGAGCACGACATCTGTGTCTTTAAAGTCTTCGTTGATTTCGTCCATTTCGAGCACGATATCGTAGGGGACTTTCGCTTCAGCGAGCAGTACGTTCATATGGCCTGGTAATCGACCAGCAACTGGATGGATACCAAAACGCACTTTCACGCCGCGATCACGTAGTTTTTGAGTGATTTCCGCAACAGGATATTGCGCCTGCGCCACTGCCATACCGTAACCCGGAGTGATGATGACTGAAGTGGCATTTTTCAGCATATCCGCCACATCTTCGGCGTTGGTTTCACGGTATTCACCCATTTCTTCATCGGCAGTCGAGGCCACACCATCTGTGCCAAAGCCGCCCGCGATAACTGAAATAAATGAGCGATTCATGGCCTTACACATGATGTAAGACAGAATCGCACCCGATGAACCCACTAACGCGCCGACCACAATCAAGAGGTCGTTCGACAACATAAAGCCTGCCGCTGCCGCTGCCCAACCTGAGTAGGAGTTCAGCATAGACACAACCACTGGCATATCCGCGCCGCCAATGGATGCCACTAAATGCCAGCCAAAGGCGAAGGCAATCAAGGTCATCAACAGCAGTGCTGGCATAGTGCCGCCTGTCTGTACGAAGTATACCAACAGGGCTAAAGACACTAGCACTGCGACTAGGTTTAGCTTGTGGCGATGTGGCAGCATCAGAGGTTTAGATGAAATCAGTCCGCGTAACTTACAAAAGGCAACGATAGAACCCGTAAAGGTCACCGCACCGATGAAGATCCCGAGGAAGACTTCGACCAAGTGAATGTTAAGCATAGCGCCAGTGAGGTGCTCTTTGCTGGCGGTCTTCACCGCTTCACTTAGCGCATCTTGTACTGCGGCGAGGGTCGTATTGATATCACCACCGACTGCCACCACGACTTGTGATACTTCCTGTGGGTGTAAGTCGATAAAGCTGTTGAAACCCACTAATACCGCGGCCATACCCACAAAGCTGTGCAATATAGCAACCAGTTCAGGCATTTCAGTCATTTCGACTTTTAGTGCTAAACGGATACCAATCGCGCCGCCAATCACCATAGCGATTAAGATCCACGCAATTCCGTTAGTATCGGGGTTGAAAATGGTAGCCAGTAGGGCGATTGCCATACCTAAGATACCGAATAAATTGCCGTGTTTTGCCGTCTCTTGCTTCGACAGTCCCGCGAGACTGAAGATGAAGAGAATGGCGGCAATAATGTAAGCTGCTGTTACCAGTCCTTGAGACACGTTAAACCCCCTTAATCCTTACGGAACATCTTCAGCATGCGCTGAGTGACGGTAAAGCCACCGAAGATGTTAATACTGGCGATCAGCACGGCGATAAACGCCAGTACAGTGACCAAAGTTGAACCCTGACCGATTTGCAGTAGGGCGCCGACCACGATAATGCCAGAAATCGCGTTAGTGACTGACATTAGAGGCGTATGCAGTGAGTGGGATACGTTCCATACCACGTAATAGCCAACAACGCAGGACAGCAAGAATACTGTGAAATGCGACAGGAACTCTGGTGGTGCTACCGATGCCACGGCAGCAAATCCAGCAACGCCTAAGGCGGCGAGCACGTATTTGAGCTTAGATGGTGCCTTCGGAGTGGTATTTTTCGGCTCGATTTTCTCCGCTGGTTTTGCTGGCGCCGCAGAAACAGAAATCGGTGGTGGCGGGAAGGTCACTTCACCTTCTTTAATCACTGTCATATTGCGCATGACTACATCATCAAAGTTGATGCTGGCTGTGCCGTCCTTTTCTTTACACATTAACTTCATCAGGTTGACTAAGTTAGTGCCGTAAAGCTGTGAGGATTGCGCCGGTAGACGACCGGGAAGGTCGGTATAACCAATCACTTTTACGCCGTTAGGAGTAACAAACAGCTCACCCGATTGCGTGTATTCGCAGTTACCACCCGTCGCAGCGGCTAAATCGACGATCACTGAGCCGCTCTTCATGCTATCAACCATGGCTTTGGTGATGAGCTTAGGCGCTGGACGACCAGGGATTAGCGCTGTGGTGATGATGATATCGACTTCTTTGGCTTGTTCGGCAAACAGTGCCATTTCGGCGGCAATAAATTCATCCGACATGGTTTTAGCATAACCGTCCGATGAACCACCTTCCTCGTTACCAAAATCCAGTTTAAGGAATTGGCCGCCCATAGATTCGATTTGCTCGGCCACTTCTAAGCGGGTATCGAAGGCGCGCACTATGGCGCCAAGCGATCCAGCTGTACCAATGGCGGCAAGGCCAGCTACACCAGCACCAATGACTAACACTTTGGCGGGCGGTACTTTACCTGCAGCGGTAATTTGGCCAGTAAAGAAACGGCCAAATTGATGTGCGGCTTCAACAACGGCGCGATATCCACCAATGTTTGCCATAGAGGAGAGGGCATCAAGTGACTGGGCGCGGGAGATGCGTGGCACCATGTCCATTGCCATCACGTTGATCTTACGTTTAGATAACTTCGCAACCAGCTCAGGGTTTTGTGCGGGCCAAATAAAGCTGACGATAGTCGCCCCGTCTTTGATTTGTTCAATTTCGGCGTCGCTTGGCGCATTGACCTTAAAGATCAGATCGGCTTGCCAAACGTTTGTTGTCACCTTCGCGCCCGCAGCTTCAAAGGCTGCATCATCGAAACTTGACAGTTGACCCGCATTGGCCTCAATAACAACTTCAAAGCCGAGTTTTTTAAGCTGCTCAACGGTGGCTGGGGTCGCGGCGACCCTAGTTTCACCGGCGAGACTTTCTCTCGGTATTCCAATCTGCATGACTACTCCCTGATGGTTTATATAATCGTTCCGCCTGCTGTTCTTCCTTCATCGTACTCAACTGCAAAATCTGTCGTCACCAGCGTTTATTCGGCGGGTGATTCGAGTCAGTTAGGGCATTCAATCCAGGATGGACACTTTTTGTTTTTAAAACAAACTATTCTGTGGGCAACAGACATTATTGTTCGACAGGCTCATGACCATTGTGGCGATACTTTAGCTTGGCACAAGTGCATATTTCTCAAGCAGGCCGTTTCTGCACTGGTCGGATCAAAAACTTTTAACCAGTGCACACTTTTGTAGCTTAAATTTTGCACTTTGTATATTCCAAAATGGAATTAAAAATCCTATTTTATTCTTTTTTGCTTTTCTTAAACCGCGATAAGCTTGTGGACATTACACTGTCATAGGGCCGTCTCATGTTGTTAAAAGAACTTTCATCGCTGGCTTCGCCATTGTCTCAAGGACAAGTCGAGAAGCTAAAACAACTCACTTCTGAGTTAAGTGCTGTGCAATTGGCCTGGGTGAGTGGCTATCTTGCTGCTACAGCTAATGCGGGCCAATTAGCGCCCGTCGCGCAGGCGCAAACGGCTCAAACTGTGACTATCCTCTATGGCAGCCAAACGGGTAATGGCCGTGGTGTCGCCAAAGCGCTCGCCGATAAGGCGCAAGCGCAAGGTTATGCGGTCAATCTGGCTTCAATGGGCGAATACAATGTTCGCCAATTAAAGCAAGAAGCTGTGCTATTATTGGTGGTCAGCACCCATGGTGAAGGTGAAGCGCCGGATGATGCGATTGAATTACACAAGTTTTTAGCATCGAAACGTGCCCCTAAGTTAGACAATCTACATTACTCTGTGCTTGCGCTGGGGGATTCTAGCTATGAATTTTTCTGCCAAACCGGTAAAGACTTCGATGCCCGCCTAGCGGCACTCGGTGCTAAATCACTATTACCTTTAATTGAATGTGATGTGGATTATGAAGCTGCCGCGGGCCAGTGGCACGCCGATGTATTAGAGGCCGTTAAGCCGCTAATCGAAACCTCGTCCGCCAGTGTGGTATCCATCGGCACCGCTAAAGCGATTGGCGAAAGTGAATTTACTAAGCAAAACCCATATAGCGCCGAAGTGCTTGTGAGCCAGAAAATTACCGGCCGTGGATCAGGCCGAGACGTGCGCCATGTTGAAATCGACCTTGGCGACTCAGGGTTAACCTATCAAGCGGGTGATGCCCTTGGTGTGTGGTTTAGTAATAACGAAGTCTTAGTCGATGAAGTCTTAGCGGGTCTGTCATTAGCCGCCGATGAGTTAGTGACCCTTGGTACTGAATCCTTGTCCCTTAAGCAAGCTTTGGTTGATAAGAAAGAATTGACTCAGTTATACCCTGGATTAGTCAAAGCATGGGCCGAATTGAGCGGCAGCGCAGAACTGCTGGCATTGAGCGAAGATAAAGAACAAGTGCGCCACTTTATCCTTAAGCATCAATTTGCCGATTTAGTCACTCAGTATCCGTTATCAAATAACTCAGTAACCTTAAATGCAGCAAAACTGCTTGAGCTACTGCGTCCATTAACGCCAAGACTTTACTCTATCGCCTCAAGTCAAAGCGAAGTCGAAACAGAAGTCCACTTAACTGTGGCCTTAGTGGAAGATGAGCGCCACGGCTCAGCACGTTTTGGCGGCGCGTCACACTTCTTAGCGTCTGCGCAGGAAGGCACGCAAGTTAAGGTTTATGTTGAGTCGAACAAGCATTTCCGTTTACCCGAAAATCCAGAAACACCGGTGATCATGGTGGGCCCTGGTACCGGTGTTGCGCCGTTCCGTGCCTTTATGCAGGAGCGCGTAGCCCAAGGTATTCAAGGCGATAGCTGGTTATTCTTCGGCAATCCACACTTTGAGCAGGATTTCTTGTATCAAACTGAGTGGCAACAGTATCTGAAAAATGGCGATCTCAGCCGTATCGATGTGGCGTTCTCACGCGATCAAGCTCATAAGATTTATGTGCAGCACCGCATTAAAGAACAAGGCCAAGCCCTGTGGCAATGGTTGCAAAATGGCGCGCATCTTTATATTTGTGGTGATGCTGAACGTATGGCCAAAGATGTTCACCAAGCCTTGATTGAGGTGGCAGTCGAAGTCGGTGGTTTGAATACCGAAGCTGCCGAAGCCTATTTTGAAACCCTGCGCAGCGATAAACGTTACCAAAAAGACGTGTATTAATCTCAACCGTTGCGCAGATAAGAAACGCATAAGAATAGCCAACGCTGCACACGTGATGATCTGTGCAGCCAGCGAACCCAATTTTAAGAGGCAGTTGCCATGAGTGAGCAAAAGTTAGCGTTAAACGAATACCTAAAGACTGACAGCGATTACCTGCGCGGGACTATCAAAGAAGGTTTAGATTCTTCTGTGACTGGCAGTTTCAGTGACGGCGATCAGCAGTTGATCAAATTCCATGGCTTCTATCAGCAGGATGACCGCGATTTACGTAATGAACGTAAAGAGCAAAAACTCGAACCTTTATATAGTTTTATGTTGCGTGCCCGTGTACCCGGCGGTATTTGTTCTCCGCAGCAATGGTTAGGCGTAGATAAAATTGCCTCGACTTTAACTAGCTCGAACAGCATTCGTTTGACGACCCGTCAAACCTTCCAATACCACGGTATTCCTAAGCGTAACTTGAAGACCATTATTCAAGACTTAGATCGCGAAGCGCTGGATTCGATTGCTGCCTGTGGTGACGTTAACCGAAACGTCATGTGTAACCCCAATCCGGTGGAATCTAAACTGCACGAGCAGGCCTATGCGGTGGCGAAACAACTGTCTGATCATCTATTACCCCACACTCGCGCCTACGCCGAAATTTGGTTAGATGAAGAAAAGTTACTCTCAACCGAAGATGAAACCGTCGAACCTGTGTATGGCAAAACTTATCTGCCACGTAAGTTCAAAATGGCGGTTGCAGTTCCTCCCGATAACGATGTTGACGTTTACACTAACGATTTAGGCTTTATTGCTGTTGCCGAAAATGGCGAGCTAGTTGGCTTTAACTTAACGGCGGGTGGCGGCATGGGCTCGACCCATGGCGAAGTAGAAACCTTTCCACGCCTGGCTGACGACTTTGGTTTTATCAAAACTGAAGACGTGATGAAGTTTGCTGAAGCTGTCATGACAGTGCAACGCGACTGGGGCAATCGCTCTAATCGTAAGCGCTCGCGCCTTAAGTACACAATCGTCGACCACGGCTATGAAAAGTTCAAAGCCGAAGTCGAACTGCGTGCAGGAGTAAAATTTGAACCTAAGCGTGATGTCGTGATTGGCGATCGCGGCGACCGTTATGGTTGGGTCGAAGGCGTTGACGGTAAGTGGCATTTAACCCTATTTATCGAAAGCGGCCGCATTAAGGATTTACCGGGCCAGACCCTGCAAACGGGGCTGCGTGAAATCGCTAAGATTCACAAGGGCGATTTCCGTATGACCTCGAATCAAAACATGATCATCGCAGGCGTCGCGGCGGAAGATAAAGCCACCATTGAAGGTTTAGCCCGTAAACATGGTCTGCTGGGCCAAGTGTTGACGCAAACCCGCGGTCACTCGATTGCCTGTGTGGCGTTGCCGACGTGTCCATTAGCGATGGCGGAAGCCGAGCGTTATTTCCCTGAGTTTATCGATCATATCGATGCGCTACAGGCAAAACACGGCATCAGCGAGCAAGCGATTGTGGTGCGGATGACGGGTTGTCCTAACGGCTGTGCCCGTCCTTTTGCCGCTGAAATTGGGCTTGTGGGTAAGGCGCCGGGTCGTTATAACTTGTACTTAGGTGCAAGCTTTGAAGGGACTCGTCTGAACAAGATGCACAGAGAAAATATCCAAGAGGCGGACATTCTCGCCGAATTGGATACCCTGTTTGGCCGCTACGCCGTAGAGCGTGATGCAGGCGAAACCTTTGGTAACTTCACCGTCCGCGTGGGTGTAGTGAAGGCGGTGATTGATGCCGCTAAGGATTTTCATGGCTGATCTTGACCAAAAAACCAGTGATAAAGTGCCGACTGTGGTCAGCGCTGCCGAACTCAAGGCATTATTGAGTGCGCCTAAGGCAGAACAAGCGATAGAGCTTGAGCGCATAAATCAGTTCTTAGCCGGATTGAGCGCGCAAGAGCGAGTGCTATGGGGCTTAACTTATTTGCCCGGTAATCATGCGCTGTCCTCAAGCTTTGGGATCCAAGCCGCTGTAATGCTGCATATGGTGAGCCAGGCACAGGCGAATATTCCGGTTATTCTGACGGATACGGGTTATTTATTTCCTGAGACTTATCAGTTTATCGACGAGCTGACAGAGCGTTTATCACTGAATTTAAAAGTGTACCAAGCAGTGATGACATCGGCATGGCAAGAGGCGCGCTTTGGTCTGTTGTGGGAGCAAGGGGTAAACGGACTAGAGCAATACAACCGGTTAAACAAAGTTGAGCCTATGCAACGCGCTTTAGCCGAGCTTGAGGTCGGCACTTGGTTTGCAGGGCTTAGACGCAGCCAAGCCAGTACCCGTGAGGCGTTGCCGATACTGGCGATTCATGGTACTCGCTTTAAGTTACTGCCGATTATCGAGTGGTCGAATAAAGATGTTCACCTCTATCTGACGCAATTTGACTTGCCGTACCATCCACTTTGGGACCAAGGCTATGTTTCTGTGGGGGATACCCATTCGAGTAAACCACTCGAATTAGGCATGACAGAGGAAGAAACTCGCTTTAATGGCCTACAACGTGAGTGTGGTCTGCACTACGAAATCTAGTCATTTTATTGATTTTAAATATTAAACGCCTCAACTTAGTTTGGGGCGTTTTTTTATCACTTTAAGATAAGTAGGGTGAATTTAATACTCTGGACTGTCGAGGAAGCTAAGTGATGTCATTTAAGCGTCATTTAACTAAGATAGATTGATATTCATAGAGTTAGTTTGCATTCATTTTTAAATGCTAAAAATGTTGTACATTTTTACTCACAGAGTTATGCACATTAGTTAAGCCTGCGCTATATTTTGAAGTTCCCGTAGATGGTTTTGAAGCGTTTTACTGCGTTAATTGACATGATTCATGTCTTTTATGAGGTTAAGTTGTTGTATATCGGTATTTATGGGCTGGGTTTGCTGTGTATCGATATGGCTTAATTGGATGCAGTGAAAGCGTTGAAAACCTGACTCGCACCTGCGAGTATCAAGCAGTTTGATTGACTTGCTAGCTCTCGTTAATCAGTCATCATTACCTCGGTCAGCTGTCGTCAAAGCTGCCGAGGTCAAGTTAAGTCGACCCCAGTTAATCTTCAATAGTGATTTGTTCTTGTTATGGTTATTTCTCAACCTATCTTTGATTATCGAGTAAGATATCCTTGGTGTTTCCTTTACTCTCGTAGCATGATCAGCTTGCAACTCGCGTAAAGCTTTAGAATATTTTCTGTAAGCCTAGGTTGCCCCAAAGAATCCTTGCAATGGGATGGCTTGACTGGATAGATGAGAAACAAGAAATGAGAGTGTGTGGATGAGATGGTATAAATGACGGCCCCTTTATATGCGATGCGAGATCATGTCAGGCGTCCAAGTGTCAATAAGTCGAGTGACCCAGCACCTCAGAGACGAAAGCGTGGTTTTCGTCGTTTATTGTCTTGGTTATTTAAGGGATTAGTTTGGGCATTTATTTGCTCAATTTTATTAGTGATCCTACTACGATTCGTCGATCCTCCTATGTGGACTTGGCGTATCGAGCGTGCCTTATTTCCACCTGCACCTATCGGTGAGATCAGGCATCAATGGCGCGATTTAGCGCAAATTTCTCCCGAATTACAATTGGCTGTGATTGCTGCGGAAGATCAACGTTTTGTTGAGCATACTGGATTCGATTTAGCCGCGATAAGTTCGGCGCTGAAATACAACCAAAAAGGCACCAAAGTCCGTGGGGCAAGTACCTTAAGTCAGCAGGCGGCGAAAAACCTTTTTATGTGGTCGAGTCGCAGTTTCTTTCGTAAGGGATTGGAAGCTTGGTTTACGTTATTGATGGAGTTGACTTGGGATAAGTCGCGTATTCTTGAAGTGTATTTAAATATTGTAGAATTTGGTCCAGGCATTTATGGCGCCGAAGCGGCATCAAAGCATTATTTTGGAAAGTCAGCGGCAAAACTCACCCAATACGAGGCCTCATTACTCGCAGCCATTTTACCCAATCCTTGGCGCTATAAGGTGTCTCCACCGTCATCCTATGTACAGCAGCGCTCAGCTTGGATTCGTAAGCAAATGCGTCAGCTAGGTGACGTCACGCTTAAAAAAGTCCACGAAGCACGATGACGCTCTGGTGAGTTAGTTTGAGTGAGATGAGCTTAATTTGTCATTGGGTTCTTTGCTTAATCGTCGATGACTTTGAGATGTTTTATTACCGAATTGAAATAAGATTGGAGTTATGTTTAATAAACGTTAATTCTAATGCGTTTTTAATGCTGCGAACTCCTATCCTGTTCGCTTCTGTGTCGGTTTAATGTTAAATTATCGGGAAAATTTTATACCTTAGTTTCGCTTAGCCTAAGCATTTTAAACTGGGTTTGTATTGCGTAGGGCTGAGTCGTTGCGTTTTCTGATTTTGCATTATCTGCATAAGGGATATGTAAGAGCGGATAAATATTTAAATACCTAAGGTGAGTTCTTTAGGTATTGTTTTCATAAAATTGAATGTCATTAAATGGAGTTTCTTAAATGAAAAAGATTGTGATTGCCGCGGCAATTATTGCAGCAGGTGCTGGTGGTTATTGGTATATGCAGAATGGCGCGGGTTCTAGTGCCTCTGCTAATCCTTTGCTCGACTATGTACCTGCCGATACGCCGATATTTTCGGGCCAGTTAAAACCCTTCCCGTTAAAAGCGTATTTACAGTCTATTTCTGGAAATTATCAGCAATATCCAAGTAATACGCTTGATGAACTCGGTGTGCAGGATAGCCCTATGGGCAAGTTCTTCGTTAGCATTTATCAGCAGTATATGGATGGGATGAAAGATCCTGCCTTACTGTTAAAAACCTTCGGTTTCCCCGATGAAGTTAAACCTTATATTTATACTTTAGGTGCTTTGCCAGTATTAAAGATTGATGTTAATCAGGCCGAAGCATTTTGGGCTGTATTAGATAAAGCCGAAAAAGACAGTGGTGTAACCCACGAAATGCGTAAAGTGGGTGATGTTGATTATCGCGCTTATGCACTATCGGATGAAAGCTCAGCAGAGAAAGCAGAACTGCTATTTGCCCAGAAAGATGGCATATTAACGATGACTTTCAGCACCTCTATTACCGAGCCTGAGTTATTAGAAATGGCATTTGGTATTAAGAAGGCGCCGCAGTCATTAGCCGCTTCTGGCATATTAGAAGATATTATTAAGACCCATGGTTTTAAAGATGACAGCATTAGCTTTATTAACCATGTGGAAATTGTAAAGGCATTGACCTCTGCAGATAGCAATATGCTAGCTAAGCAACTGACTCAATTTTTTGCTGATGAAAGTGAGGGTGAAGATCCATTAGCTCAAATCAGAACACCAGAATGTCGTACCGAACTGACTGCGATTGCCGCTAACTGGCCGCGTACCGTTGCTGGTTTAACGGCGTTTTCTGTGACTGAAAAAGAAAGCCATATGGCGGCTTCATTTGTTGTCGAAACGAAGAATCAACCTATTCTTGCGGCAATGCAAAAGATGCGTGGTTTTATTCCATCGCATCTGGCGGATATCGACAGCACTATCTTCTCCATGGGAATAGGTCTAGATATCAATGAAATTACCCCTTCATTAACGGCTATTTGGGATGATCTGCAAAAGCCACAACTGACCTGTGCACCATTGGCAGAGTTGCAGGCTGAGTTGAGCCAACAGAGCCCTGCTATGCTAGGCATGTTTACTGGCATGGCTAACGGTGTGAAAGGCATGAGCGTTTCATTGCTCGATTTTAAAATGAGCACACAAGATCAAGAGCCTAAGTTAGAAAGCTTAGATGCTTTAGTCAGCCTTAGCGCCGAAAACCCATCCATGTTGTTCAATATGGTGAAACCTTTCGCCCCTATGCTGGCTGAAGTGCAATTAGCCGATAACGGCGATGCTACTGATTTATCTCCAATATTGATGTTGCCTCCAGAGTTAGGTGTTAAGCCAATGCTGGCGATTAAAGGCCAACATTTAGTGGTGTATAGCGGTGATAAAGGCTTGGCTTTAGCCAACAAATTAGCAGGCGAGAAACTGTCAGCGAATGGTATGTACAGCTTGTCTGCTGATTACGGCAAGATGTTTACGCCAGTGCTTACACTGTTAGAAATGAGCGGTGAGCCGATCCCTGAAGAAATGCAAATGCTTAAAGATTACAACATGCGAGTTCAAATGAGCTTTGATGTGAATAAGCAAGGCTTGGTCATAGGTTCAGTCGCCAATTCTAAAGCGACTGAAAAGAAGTAATGCGTTAGTAAACTCATATTTGCTTAAAAAGAGCCTGCAGATTGCTGGCTCTTTTTTTGGCTTAATTTAGCTTAGCTTGAGCCAACTTAGTGTGCTGTGCTGGCAGTACAAGTTGTGCTTTTGGCTTGGCGGAGCGCATTAAACTAACGAGCCCTTGCCATTGAATATCACTGTTCTGAGGGAGCAAAATATCCGGTTCAGTCCCGATACCGGACAGGAGTCTCCCTTGTGCATCATAGGTTAACGAACTGCTGAATCTTATGTTTAATCCACTGTTTGGCAGTTTGAAATGATACTGACGTGCAAAGTCGCCTGAGGTTTTTTCACCAATCAAATTTGCCCTAGACCAAGATTTAGTACGATAGGCAATCCACTCGCATTCTTGGCGACAATGGGGACTCACGAGTAGTGCTAAGCGATTTCGCCCTTCAGGAGCCACCGCAGGCTTAGTGCGAACATACCAAGGGCTGAATTTCTCTTTATCGACAGAGGGTAAGTTACGGGTGAGAGATTTGAGCCTAGGAGGACTGTACTCTAACGCATCCAGAGGCATAAAATTGAGCGGCTGTAGATAATCATTTCTCAGCTCTGGTGAGCGGCGATAGTGCGCAAATCCCATCACGTTAAGTGCTAAAGTGTTATTTAAATCCGTATCTTGATATCGCGACAGCATAGTCAATAATTTTGGACTAAAGCCACTGGCATCACGTAAATCAATGATCAGTAAGGGATGTGTCATGCCTTTGAGCAGTTCTTGCTGTTGTTCTTTATCTAATTCAAAGGCGTAGAGATCGCTGATCTTAAGCTTGACCGTCGTATTGTTGACCGTCTCTAATTGATTTGGCATGTCTTGAAATTCGGTGCGTTCAAATTGAGATAATTGGTTAATAAACTCGAGCACATTAATATCTTGAGTCTCGTCTTTTTCACTGATAGTTGCTAATTGAACTTGCGGTTTATGGCTTGGCAGGGCGAGAGTCACCTGCTGGCTTTGCAGGTCATCATTAATTAGCGTAATGACTACATAGGGCTTTATGCTGAGTCCTAAGTCTTCGCGCAGTAGGTTAAGTTTTTTCAGCCAAGGTAACTGCATTTCTTGACTCTGTTTTGCCGGCTCAGGTAAGTAGGTTTGGCTGGCCGCTACCCATTTGCTCATAGGTAAACCATCGATATGAGTGATAAAGGGGAAGTCGTTGTTGACTGGATTATTACCGTTATCCAAGGCTAACCATTGGTCGTTGACTGGCCTTAGCGTTAACGGGAGATCGCCGCTTTGATCATCGAAGTTATGCACTTGAGCGCCTGGATCTTTGAGGGTATTGAGTAATTTAGTGACTTCAGCAGCAAAGCGATCATTGGGAGTAATATCTTGATACTGTTCAACAATAAGGCTAGCCATAAATTTAAGCTGCGGGTTGGCTTTGTCGGCCGTTAAGGCATAAAACGCTGAGTGTTGCTCGATTTGATCCAATAAGGCATAGAGATCTTGGCGTACCTCTTGTGCATTCAGCACTGGTGCAGCGCTATCTTTTGGCGCAGCGAAAAACGCGAGCTTAAGTAAGCTCGCGAAAATAATGACACTGAGTAGCATGACTATGCTGCGGTAGCTAAAACTCATATTCCTCCATGATGTTAAGGCGCTGCTTCAGGGCACAAAAAGGTGTGCGACTATCGGCTTAAATGCCATTCGGATCAATGTAAATCGTCCCGCTGAGCCATAAACTCAGGTCCATCTGAGCAATTTAGCAGCAGGTTTGGTAGATTAGCAGCAAATTATGGTCGATTTTTGTACTTAGTCACTTTATATACCCAAACAATCTTAAACAGCGGGACCAAGTGGGTATATCTTTCTTATAGAATATCGTTGAGTGAAATTCCGATACCAATACGTTGATTGTGATAGTTGTAATCGATTAGGCTTTCGCCATAACCATTAAAGTATTGAGTATAAAAGCGTAAGTTGCCGACGATAGGATGACTCCAAGTCAGTTCTGCTGAGCCTCTGTCGATATCTTCTAGATTGGTTTTAACAGTTAAAGTGAATCTATGTTCATCGATACCATAAACGCCAATAAACTCTGCTTTACCTATATAGTCATCAATATTAGGGTTATCGTCGCCGCTGGATTTATATGGATCTGTCTTTTCATCTTCAGGAATACGCCACCACACTTTGGTGGAGAAGGCGAGTGGGCCTGCATCAAAAATCATAGTGGCATAGAGTCGATTCCAACTGCGGGAAAGTGGCCCTGCTTTACCATTCGATTGATGTACGGCACCAAATCCCCAAAAGGAATTGGTCACACTGCCAATTTTCCAATCGTTATTAAACAGCATAAAGACTTCAGGCTCGTGATTGGTTTCCCTAAAAGGCGATGAAGTGTCTTTGTTATAAACCTGCCAATAGGATTGATTGGTGTAAGCAAAAAATAAATGGCCATTATCACCAAACACATTGTACCAAATAGGAAATTTAAAACTGATTTGGAACTTAGCCTCAAACTCATCTAAAGAATAGGGGTTGAGTATTGCATCTTCGGTGAAAGGTGCCATGTTGGGATCTGGGCTGTAGGTGACTGGTAAAAGGTAATTCACTTTATGTGGCGTAATCACAAAAGGTAGATCCGCCGTGGCAAGTTCATCTTTTACTCTTCCTTTTACTAATGATTCTTCGGCATTTACGTCCGTACAGGCTAATAGCCCTGCCAATGCAATACCTGAGTAAAGTGGTTTCATCTGCCCTCCTTGATGTGTTTATTTATTTGTCAGTCGTACTCAACAAAGATAGTTATTTCCAGCTTAACATTAGAAAGTGAATTTATGCTTATGGAAAAATCCGGTGTCACTTAATGAAAAATCTTGTAGTCAGCCATTTTTAGTCCCATAGAGACATGTTTAGGTAGAATTTTTGGCAATAACATAGTGCCAAAATCATGCACTTAGCGGACAGATATTATTTTGATGCAATTCGCTTAATCTTATTAAGTTATTTTTATTTCAATGGGTTAACCTGGATTTAGGGCATTTTTGATTTTGAAACCCAAGGTTTTCCCCACTTTAAGTGAGTGGTCACTTATTCTTTTATATCTAAATGATATAAAAACTAATAATTATCTATTTATTATGGAATATAAGACGCGCTATATTTCTACAGACTAAAGTGATCTTGGGGATTCTGATGGAAATTTTCTCTTTACCGGGCCAAGCGGCCAAAGGCAAAGTCTGGCTGGTGGGTGCCGGTCCCGGCGACGTTGAGTTATTGACGTTAAAGGCATGGCGCATCCTTAAAACCGCTGATGCAGTGCTATACGACGCTTTAGTCAGCCAAGATATCCTCAATCTTATTCCTAAAGACGCTGAGAAGATTGCCGTAGGTAAACGTGCGGGCAAGCATAGCGCCGCACAGGACGAGATTAATCAGTTACTCGTCACTAAAGCTTACACCCGTAAAAATGTGGTGCGCCTTAAAGGTGGCGATCCTTTTATTTTCGGCCGCGGGGGCGAAGAGTTACAAACCTTAGTTGAAGCTGGGGTTGAGTTTGAAGTCGTTCCCGGCATTACCGCTGCCAGCGGCACGTCAGCCTATGCGGGAATTCCCCTAACCCACAGAGACCATGCCCAAGGCGTCACTTTTATCACTGGCCATTGTCAGTTAGAGAGTCGCCCTATGGATTGGCAAGGTTATGCTAATCCTAACAATACCTTAGTCGTGTATATGGGGGTTCTGAACGCAGGCATTATTCGCCAAGGTCTAGTCGATGCGGGCCGAAGCCCTGAAACGCCTGTGGCGATAGTGTCAAAGGCAACCACTAAAGAGCAACGTCGTTTTATCGGCCGTTTAGGTGAGCTTGAACAGCTTGCCGCCGATCCAGAATTACAAATGCCAGCTTTGATGATCATAGGTGAAGTCGTCACGCTGAGTGACACTTTGCATTGGTTCAAACCTGAAGCGATTGAATCGACTCAGATCAGTGATGAACAGACTCAATCGGTTAGAGTGTCGGCCGTCGCGTCGATAAGCTAAGCCGCAAACAGTTAAAGCTATTAAGCAGTTAAACAAATTAAGCTAATCCATGCTGTGGTAACACGGCGAATTTAAGGTAACGGAGAATAGTATGGCCGGGCGTGAACTAAGCCACTTACAACAACTGGAAGCCGAGAGCATCCAGATCATTCGTGAAGTTGCAGCCGAATTCGATAATCCTGTGATGTTGTATTCCATCGGGAAAGATTCTTCCGTTATGTTGCACTTAGCGCGTAAAGCCTTTTATCCGGGCAAGATCCCATTCCCGTTGCTGCATGTCGACACGGGGTGGAAATTCAAAGAGATGATCGCGTTTCGTGATGCGCAGGCAAAGAAATTTGGCTTCGAGTTACTGACACACATTAACCCAGAAGGGTTGGCGCAGGGGATTAACCCCTTCGACCATGGCAGTGCGAAACACACTGACATCATGAAAACTCAAGGATTAAAGCAAGCACTTAACCAATATGGTTTCGATGCGGCTTTCGGTGGGGCTCGCCGCGATGAAGAAAAATCGCGCGCCAAAGAGCGTGTGTATTCCTTCCGCGACCGTCACCACAGATGGGACCCTAAAAATCAACGTCCAGAATTATGGCGCACCTATAACGGCGCAGTGAACAAGGGTGAAAGTATTCGCGTATTCCCATTATCTAACTGGACTGAGCTGGATATTTGGCAATATATTTATCAAGAAAACATTGAGTTAGTGCCTTTGTACTTTGCTGCTAAACGTAAAGTGGTTGAGCGCGGTGGTCAGTTAATCATGGCTGATGACGAGCGGATGAAGTTAGCCGAGGGCGAGCAGATTAAAGAAGAAGTGGTGCGTTTTAGAACCTTAGGTTGCTACCCACTCACGGCCGCCATGTATTCTGAGGCCGACAGTCTAGAAAAGATTATTGAAGAAATGCTGTTAACCCGTTCGAGCGAACGTCAGGGCCGATTGATCGACTCAGATCAAAGTGCCTCTATGGAGCAGAAGAAGCGTCAAGGCTACTTCTAATCTCTACAGGGTTAACCCTATTTCGCGAAAGTGGCGCAAGTAAAGCGCGACCTTCAGCCAAGCAGATCAAGAGTGAGAGTAAGATGGACAAAGCGGTCAATAAAACCAATCTCATGGCGGCAGAAATTACCCTCCATGGTGTGAAAGAATATCTAGCCCTGCAGCAACACAAAGGCTTACTGCGTTTTTTAACCTGTGGCAGTGTTGACGATGGTAAAAGTACCTTAATCGGCCGTCTGTTACACGACAGCGCCCAGATCTATGAAGATCAATTAGCGAGCCTAAAGAGCGACAGCGCTAAGATGGGCACCACAGGTGAAGCCATTGACTTAGCCTTGCTGGTGGATGGTCTGCAAGCCGAGCGCGAGCAGGGCATCACTATCGATGTGGCTTATCGTTATTTTTCAAGTGATAAGCGCAAGTTCATCATCGCCGATACGCCAGGGCATGAGCAGTACACTCGCAACATGGCAACGGGTGCATCGACCTGTGATTTAGCGGTGATTTTAGTCGATGCCCGCTACGGCGTGCAGACTCAGACTAAGCGTCATGCGTTTATCGCGTCATTACTGGGTATTCGTCACTTTGTTGTGGCCGTGAATAAGATGGATTTGCTTGGGTTTGACGAGCAAGTATTCAACCGTATTCGTGCCGATTTTACGGATTTCGTTAAAGATTTCGGCAACCTCGATATCCACTTTGTGCCGTTATCGGCGCTTAATGGTGACAACGTGGTTGAGCGCAGCACTCAAAGCGACTGGTATCAAGGCGGTACACTGCTTGAACTGCTAGAAACCATTGATACTCAACGTGAACTCAGCTCATTGCCAGTGCGTTTTCCTGTGCAATATGTGTCGCGTCCTCACTTAGATTTTCGCGGTTTTGCAGGCACTTTAGCCTCTGGCATTATCAATGTTGGTGACGAGTTAGTCGCTTTGCCATCGGGCAAACGCAGCAAGGTTGAACGTATTGTGACCTTCGATGGTGACATACAAGAAGCGGTTGCTGGCCAAGCTGTGACGATCACGCTGGAAGATGAAATTGATATTTCCCGTGGCGATTTACTGGCAAGACCGGATTCTGCACCTGCCGTCGCTAACGTGATCAGTGCTGATATAGTGTGGATGGATGAAAAGCCATTACAACTCGGTCAGTTATACGACATCAAAGTGGCCGGTAAGAAGACGCAAGCTTCTGTGACTGCTATCGATTATGTGGTTGACGTTAACACCTTAGCGCGCAGTGCGACAGATACGCTTGGGCTAAACGCGATTGCGCGTGTGACCTTAGAATTGACCGAAGACATAGTGTTTGATGCATATTCGTTAGTGCGTGATACGGGCGGAATGATCTTAATCGACCGCCTGAGTAATGCGACGGTTGCCGCAGTGATGGTGGTGTCGGGTCAACATGTTAACAAGCAAACAGCATCACAATTTAGTGCCTTTGAAGTCGAGTTTAATGCCTTAGTGCGTAAACACTTCCCCCATTGGCAAGCGATAGATATCACTAAGCTTGGAGCTTAATTTGTGAGTGACTTGTGGCTATTAGCGATTATTTTGATAGGGCTTGTGGCTGGCTTAATTAGCGGCCGTATCAATCCAGCGGTATTGTTTTTATTTGCATTTTTGCTCTGTTATTTGCTTGGCATGGTTGCGCTCGATACCGCATTAACAAGCTTTACCAATATTGGCTTAGTCACGCTGGTCCTCTTGGTATTGGCCGCGACGGCGTTAGAAAAAACGTCCCTGCTGGGAAAGTTGAGTCAAGTCATAGGCAATAGTTCTTTGCCTATGACAATGGCAAAGCTCGGTTTTTCGACGGCTTTACTGTCGTCATTTACCAATAACACTGCAGTTGTGGCATCACTGATTGGTGTTGTGCGCCGCAATCAAGCACACGCGCCAGCTAAGTTATTATTGCCGTTAAATTATGCGGCAATTTTAGGTGGCACACTGACCCTGATTGGTACCTCGACCAACTTGATTGTGAACTCCTTTGTAGAAAACGCCGGCTTACCCGCCTTAGGCTTCTTCGAGTTTACGCCAGTTGCAGTGGTGATCGTCGTCGCAGGCATCTTGTTACTGACCTTACTGGCGAACATTCTGCCCGACAGACGGGAAGAATCAGATGAAGAAGCGCTGCCATATTTGCTCGAAGCCCATGTGGCGAAAGGTTCGTCCTTGGTCGGTCGCAGTGTGGTGGATAACAAACTTAGGGCACTAAAAAAGTTATATCTGGTTGAATTAGAACGCAGTGGCATTTGTATTTGCCCTGTGCCGCCCCAGTTAGTGTTGCAAGCGGACGATGTGCTGCGCTTTAGTGGCGCGGTGGAATCGGTTGAGTTATTGCACCAATTCGATGGTTTAGATTGGTTTGGTAAACATCAAGCCAAAGGACAAAATTTAGTTGAAGCTGTACTCGCACCGTCATCCAGTTTAGTGGGCAGTTCGTTGAAAGCATCGCGTTTTCGTGAGCAATTTGATGCGGCTGTGATGGCCATTCGCCGCGGAAATCATCCGCTGAAGGGCGGACTCGGTGACATTATTCTGCAACCCGGTGATGTGTTGTTATTGACGCCAGGTGATGGTTTTAGCAATAGCGCAAAGCTGAGTTCAGAGTTTGCAGCGATCAGTGGCTTAGATTTGAATGTGCGTCTAGACAGTCGTCGTGGTCGTTGGGTATTGCTGGGCTTTGCGGCAACGATCGTCCTGAGTGTCACTGGCATATTACCCTTGGCTAAAGGTTTAGTGATATTGCTGCTCAGTTATTTTGCCATAGGCGCAGTCACACTGGCTGAGCTTAAACGCCGTTTCCCATTGGAATTAGTGGTGATCGTGGGGAGTGCATTAGGGCTTGCCAACTTGATGATGAGTACAGGCCTTGCGAACAGTTTAGCCCAAGGATTACTCTCAGTTATTAACGGTTATGGGGTATTTGGCGCTTTTGTCGGCGTGTATTTAATGACCTTATTGCTGACTGAACTGGTGACCAATAACGCAGCGGCGGCGCTGGCGTTCCCTATCGCTTACGCGATCGCGCTTAATTACGGTGTCGATGCAAGGCCCTTTATTATGGCCGTTGTCTTTGGTGCCAGCGCGAGCTTTATTTCACCCTACGGCTATCAGACCAATTTGATGGTATTTAATGCGGGTAATTATCGCTTCAGTGACTTTGTCCGCCTTGGATTGCCGTTATCTGTGCTGTATTCCCTGATAGTGATATTTATGGTGCCGATCATCTTTCCATTTTAGTGATTAGCTTGAGTTTATTGCCCTTATGTTAGCGGTTAGTCAACATGGGGATTGAGGAGTTTTTATGACAAATATCGTGTGGCATCAACATCCTGTAGACCAAGCCGCCAGAGCCGAGCAGAAAGGCCAAAACCCAGTACTACTTTGGTTTACCGGACTTTCTGGCGCGGGCAAGTCAACATTGGCGGGTGCACTAGAGCGGGCGTTATTTGAGGCGGGATTCCACACTTATTTGCTCGATGGCGATAATGTGCGCCATGGCCTGTGTAAAGATTTAGGGTTTACGGTTGAAGACCGTGATGAGAACCTGCGTCGTGTGGGTGAAGTGGCTAAATTGATGGTGGATGCGGGGCTTGTGGTGTTATCGGCCTTTATTTCCCCGACCCGTGAAGAACGTGATGGTATTCGTGCCCGTTTTCCTGCGGGGCAGTTTATTGAAGTGCATGTAGCGACGCCTTTGAGTGTGTGCGAGCAGCGTGACCCTAAGGGGTTGTATGTGAAAGCGCGCAGTGGCGAAATTAGCAATTTCACTGGTATTTCATCACCCTATGAAGCGCCATTAGCCGCTGAGTTAACCATAGATACCAGCAAAGGCGATTTAGTGACACAAGTGCGTGCATTAATCGATTATTTAACGGCGATCAATGTTATTAATGCCGATAAGGCAAAAGCGCTAGCTTAACATTTAGCCCTTATCTTGCTTAAAAGGAGCCTTTAGGCTCCTTTGTTATTGTCATCCCAAAACCACCGCCTCTGGCGGTGGTGATTGTTCCTTGAGGCTATAGCCTGAATTACGCCCATGCTAAAAGAGACTTCTTATTCACCACAAGTAAGAGGAAACGAAAAGCATGGGCGATTATAGAAGTTCATCACATGTTTATTGGCGTTGCAAATATCATATTGTTTGGACTCCGAAGTACCGTTTTAAAATATTAAAAGGAAACCTTGGTAAGGAGTTATACAGGTCAATTTATAT
>NZ_JAKKSJ010000043.1:0-39925 GCF_025653365.1 Shewanella sp. SW32
GATTTTTTGTTTCTAACTAAAGAAACAAACTGTACATATTGCTATGAACACTCATTGTTACATTGATTTAAATTTTTGACTGCCAACCCGAAGGTTAAGCAGTTTCGATTAACTCAACACCTGTGAGTGTCCACACAGATTTCTTGTTTTATCTTGTTAAAGAGCAACTCAATATTCGTAAGAGAACTTGAGTACCACACTGAGCGTCGAACGCTTCCAGTTGGCTAGGGCTGCGTATTCTACGCATTTTCCGTTTCACGTCAAGGAGTTTTTGCAAACTTTCTCAACACTCATCAATCACTAAACTCATCGATGAACTGTCACATCAGCATGCTTTCGCTGTCTGCCGTGTCAGTGGATGCGCATTATAGGCAGCAGAGAATTTTGTGCAACCCCTATTTTAAGGAAATTTGCAGTTAATTCTAATTATCTAATCTAGCCACACCATACCCACCACTTACCCCCAAAGTTATCCACAAAATAGCGCTTTATCTGTAATTTGGCCCAATTGATTACCAGCGTACAGTATCAAGACAAAGGGATCATGAGCATGAATGCTATCAGATTTAAATGAGAATAACGGCTGCTCGAACCGGAATATCTCACCTCCACTTTTATATGGAGTCGTTTATGGGAGAATGACGGGGAACAGCAGAAGAAGATGACACTCTGAGTGTATTTGGCGATGAAGATACTTTACCTATATATAGTAGTTGCCTCCCATCAACCCACCATAGAAAGTCGAAGCAACGTAATCAGCAATATAAAGAGGGTCTCTTTGATACTTATTCGTTAGTAACTGGCTACATTAGATATCAGCATGTAGTAGCAGTAATAAGTAGTTCAGAGACCATTCAACTCTATTCACCTTAATCCATTACCGAGTTGAGTGGATTAGCTCGCACTCCATAGCAGTTGTCCGCAGTCTGTCAGATCATAGCCACCAAGTAGTGCCGCCATTTGCCTCGAGTGACCGCTCGCCAACATAGTAAAAAGTTGTTGAAGCTGACGACGGAAGTAAATGCTTTGCGGCATAACGAAATCAAAAGACTCTTTAATCAGCGGCACGAAACTTAAACCACTTTCCAAAGCCACAGATTGACAACCAAAACCAATATCGGCATCACCCCTAGCGATATAACCCGCCAACTCGCGTTCACTATAGGCAGTTAGCACGACATTAAGTTGATCTAAGCGAGCACCTTGCTTTAACAACCAATGCTCTAAGTGCTGTTGGCTACCTGCCCCCCCCTGACGACTCACCCAACGCCAAGGCAAGTTCACGACTTTATCTTCTTCTTGGCATCTGTGGTGCATATCGGCACGCATGATCAACCCTTGCTGACGGGAGTAACCATGCACCATGATCCATTGCTGATGGTTGTTATAACCTTTAAGTAAAGCTGGGTGGCGAATATTTCTATCCTCCATGCTACCCCAGTGTAAGGTGCACACATCGGCATAACCTTTAGCAAGCAACTCTAACCCTAAGCGTGAACCTGTTGCGCTGTAGCTTATCAACTCACGACTACCAACTTGCGCCATCAAACGCGCCACCAGCATAGATAATAGTGGATCGTCACTACCAGTGATCAATAAACGGTCGGTCAGCATGCCACTGTGGCAAGAATCCATTACCCAACGGTCGATTAACACTTTCGGAAATAGCCATTTACCGGTGATTTTAGTGGCGGGGAGAATTCTGTCATTAGCCATGGCGTAGACTTTTTTCTCATTAAGATCTAAATACTCGGCCACTTGCTTCGCGCTCATGTAGACCAATTCACTGGCAGACGTCATCTTGTTTCCTTGTCTTATTCTTCGTTACTGCATGTAAGTCTTAGCTGACTTGAGGCTAAGGAGCCGTATTGGCATCAAACTGCAGATTTTCACTACCGTGGTACACCAAAAAGTGACGACCTTTGGCGCGGGCAATAATAGTAATACCCAGCTGCTGCGCTAGTGCTAAGCCCATCTGAGTCACGCCACTGCGTGATAGCAAAATAGGGATCCCCATTTTGGCGACTTTAATCACCATTTCCGAAGTTAAGCGGCCAGTGGTATAAAATATCTTATTATCGCCGCGATCCTGAGTCAGCCACATATCCCCAGCCAAAGTATCTACGGCATTATGACGGCCAACATCCTCGACGAAAGCCATAATTTTATCGTCTTCGCACAAGCCACAACCGTGCACAGCACCCGCATTTTTATAGGTTTCATTATATTCGTTGATATTTTTCAATAAGCTATAAAGGGTGCTTTGCTTAAGACTTGGCGTTGGTAAATTGATGCCGTCTAAATCTTGCATAAAACTGCCATAAACCGTGCCTTGACCACAGCCTGATGTCACCGTTTTTTCGGAGAGTTTCTCATCCAAATCGGCGGTTTGTTCACGGGTAACCACGGCTGCAGAACTCACATCCCAATCGACGATAACAGAGTCCAGTAAGTTCACATCCGAAATAAAGCCTTGGTTCTTAAGATAACCTAACGCCAGTGACTCAGGTTTCGCCCCTAGGGTCATAAGTGTCACTATTGGTCGCCAGTTCAAATACACGGTAAGCGGACGTTCGCAGGCGACAAATTTATCCAACACTTCCCCGGCTTCATTCACTGCTTTTACAGCAATGGTTAGCGGTACTTCCACTTGAGTTCTCACAAAAGAACACTGATGCTGAGTTTTTTGAGAAGGATTGGCTGCCGCTATTTCGCTATCTGTGCTCATGTTGTTATCAGGAATAGTGATATTTTCAGAGATCATAATGTTACCGCTTAACGAGTCATGGCCAGAGCATAGCAATATTTATACCTAGACATAAAAATTGGGGTTAAATGCGTGATCTGCCGCAATGCTGATTTTTCATTAGCCCTTTTATGTCCCAAACAAAATCCTGTACTGGACAAAATGTCCAATTTATAGGGTGTTTTTGATGATCTAGCTCAAACTAATCCACTATGTTTACTGGCACCAATATTGCAGTGACCTTTTATCGCAATTTGTTGGTAAAACCGAACCGTTCACTCTACGGTTTGTCCATCAACACGGCTGAGACGGAGAGACAATGCAACATACAACTAGTGTTTGGCCTATGTACGTTTCACTCAAGAAAGTAGAGAAGCAAGTTGGCCGCTGGACCTCAGTACAATGGGAAATTGATCACCTACTTCCCGCCACCCATCAAGCCCCAGACGATGCAACCTTAGTGCTACTCGAACTGCACAAAGACGAACGCGCCAGCTATCGCCTCAATCTCGATTTAGATAACGCCATGCTGTATTTAGTATGTGATGAAACGGCCGATGGCACTTGGATACCGGCGGCATTATCGGCGGATCAGAATGTCGCGGCGGGTTGTCTTGAGGGCAATACCCCTGTCCTCAACTTATTGATGCCAAAAGCTATCGCTTGTTGGATTGAAGCCTTTATCACCCAATATGGTGAAGTCGAAATTGCCGCTCATCGCCGTAAACATGTCGATGGCCGTAATAATCAAGGCCCGAGTCACGATCCATTACGGAGGGACTAATGGCTGAATCCATACAAAAAACAGGCGGGCTACTGAGTCGCTGGAACCAACGGCGCGAACAAGTTGCAGCAGAGGAAGCGCGAGCTGACGGGGAAACCACACCTCTGGAGACCATCGTAGCCGAGCCCACTATGGCAGTTGAGCAGCTTCAACCCACAGAGTCAGCCTTTGAACCTAATACTGCAGAGCATGACGATCCTAATCGCATCCTCACTGCAGCGGATTTACCCAATCCCGACGAAATTGAAATAGGCGGCAGCTTTGCAAGTTTTATGGGCGCCAATGTTGACCCTGCGGCTAAATCTGCAGCGCTACGTGCACTGTGGAAACAACCGCATTTCAACGAGATAGATGGGCTTTTGGAATATGCACTCGATTACAGTAATCAACCGAAACTCAGTGCAGAAGTCTCAGCTGAATTGATGCAAAAAGTCTTCCGTTACATAGCCGAAGACAGCGAGACCTCGGATGAAGAATCAGCTGTTTTAGCCAAACAAACTGAAGAAAGCAATCCATCCACGAGTCTTGATGTAAGCGAAACAACAACTCATGAGACTAATGAAGTCGAAGTCGAATTGGCAGCTGAGCCGATAACGGACAATTTGGATGGGGAGACTGATGACCTACCCCAAAATGCACCAGAGCCCTTAGCTCAGGTACATACCCGAGTTGTTTAACGTCAGTTTAGCTAATTTTAATGTCCGTAACTTTGGTATGTGAATTGCTGTACTAAGATATAAAAAAGCTTAGATAAAAGCAGAAAAGGCAATGACTTACTTATTACCAGCCGCCTAAATCTGCCCAGATACAGTAAAACAAGAAACAGCCAAAGTACTGTTCAGGAACGCAATGTGAGCACTTATTTGATGACCAATCAAACCCAAGAAGCGTTAAAACAAGCGCGACAACAGGTATTAACGCAAACTCAGATGTTGCAGAATCTGATCCCGCCAACTGTCAGCTATACCACCGAAGGCAATGTTCTTATTATTGGCCCAGAAGATCTGGCTCGCCTTGCCGCGGACAAATTGTCCACTATGGCCCATAGGGTGATTTTAGCCAACGAAGCCATTACCAGCCAAGATGAAGCACACCTAGAACGTGTCATGGCAGCGGCAACTGATGTCGAAAGCTATTACAACAAACTCATTGGCGTAAAAGGCTTTTTAGGCCAATTTCAAGTCAGTGTTGAACATCAAGATGGAGCTGCCGAACTCAGTTTAGTGTCAATCCGTAAACCCCATTTCGATATCGTGCTCGATTTGAGCAGCGCAGCTTGTTTGAACTTAGAAATGCTGCCACCCGGCTATTTTTACGTAGGCCAAGACGCTGAAAAACTCGAAGATGCCCTTGCGCAAATTCCCGATCTCATCGGCCAATTTGATAAGCCGCGCTACGTCAAAATTAACCCAGATATCTGTGCCCACGACCGCAATGGCATCAATGGTTGTAATCGTTGCCTCAACTTCTGCCCAGCAGATGCGATCAGCAGTGTCGCAAAGAAAATTGAAATCGATCCATATCTTTGCCATGGCGCAGGCAGTTGTACCAGCGCTTGCCCAACGGGTGCCATCAGTTACGATTTACCTACGCCACAAGCTTTGCATTCATACCTGAACAAAGTCGTTAGCCGTTTCCGCGAACAAGCCCAAACCGCACCGGTGATTTTGTTCCACGATAATGCCGTCGGCGCCAACTTTATTAGCGACGATCTAGCGGGTGATGTTATCCCCGTCGCCTTAGAAGAAATTACCGTTGCTAGCGTAGATCATTGGTTGTCAGTACTCGCTTGGGGCGCGCGCCAAGTGCTGATCCTCAACACAGACGCAACAGCGCCAACCCTAACGCAAATGCTTAAAGGCGAACTTTCTTTAGCCAACAGTATTTTAGATGAGATGGGTCAGCCGCAACGTATCAGCCTCATCGACCCAAGCATGCTTGCCGATTTAGATTCGATGCTCGATATCAGCTTAGATTGGCCCGTGATCGTGCCCGCTGCATTTGCCTCGACCACTAAACGCAATACGCTATTTGAAGCGATCGATCACCTCAATAGCCAAGCGGGTGAAATTGATACTTGCCTTAGCCTCAACAATATTCCCTTTGGCAAAGTCAGTGTGAATGTAGAAAAGTGCACTATGTGTATGTCCTGCGTGGCAATTTGTCCCACGATGGCATTACAAGATGGTGGCGACAAACCTGCACTACACTTCATCGAGCAAAACTGCGTGCAATGCGGTTTATGTGAGGCAGCGTGTCCTGAAAAGGTTATCAGCCTTACCCCGCAAATTAACTTTAATAAAGCTGCCCGTCAGCAACAACACACCCTGAAAGAAGAAGCCCCCTTCGAATGTATTCGCTGCGGCTCTCCTTTTGCGACCCAATCTATGGTGCATCGGATGCTGGATATGGTCGGCGCGCACAGCGCATTTTCTGCCAATATTGAACGCTTGAAAATGTGTGGCGACTGCCGGGTAAAAGACATGTTTGAAGACATTCTTCAAGATCCTGAAAAGCAACTGCGATAAGAGATCCGCTATGACCGAATCAGTAAGACAAGTTTCAGAAAACGATCAGTTGAGAGCCGATATCTATCAACTGTTAGCCGCCCTATTGCGCCGTCAGCCAAGTCCTGAACTGCTACACTTTTTGGCCAATCTTGAAATTGATGCCAATGAAGACAACGAGATGACTAAAGCTTGGTTATCACTCCAACTCGCCGCACAGCAGTTCAACAGTGCACAACTAGAAGACGAGTATTTTGCCCTGTTCCTCGGTGTAGGTTGCGGTGAGATCCTGCCCTACGGCAGCTGGTTTATGACGGGCTCATTGATGGATAAACCACTGGCATTGCTACGCCAAGACTTAATGCAACTGGGGTTTGAACGCGAAGACAACGTCAAGGAACCCGAAGATCACGTTGCAGCACTGTGTGAAGTGATGGGTACTCTGATTTTAGAAGCGCCAAGTTATCGCCAATTGGCTTTTTACCAACGCCATATCGGCAGCTGGATTGGCCGTTTTTGCGACAATTTAGCCAAGGCGCCAAGTGCGGCGTTTTACGCCACGGTTGCACAGCTAGCAAAAGCTTTTTTTGCAATGGAAGCCAGTGCTTTTGAGCAATTAAGCTTAGATATTCCAGTCAATTGCCCAGGCAGCGCAGACTTACAGCCAGCCACCAGCGATTTAGCAAAACCAGTAGAGTTAATGAACTAAGACTAAACTGAGTGATAGCACGGCATGTGCGTGCTAAATGTAAATGTTAGAGATGAGTTCAAACTGCGAAGGTGGGATTAATGTTCGCCTTCGCAACAATAACGGAAGCTTAGGCTTCCACAATAACCGAGGTGGTAGCCGTTTGTACCACCTTATCCCGTAACACAAGGAGACACTATGAAGAAGCCAGCTTCCGACATGGGCCGTCGTCAATTGCTTAAAGCATTGGCACTCGGCAGTGCGGCAGGCGCAGTGGTCACTGTGAGTAGTCAAGCGTTAGCTTCGACAAAAACGGCAGCAACCACAGAGCCTAAAAGTGAGAACTACCGCGAAACCGACCATATTCGTAGCTATTATGCGTCGCTTTAAAACTAAAATAGAGGAGAGTGTGTGATGCGATTAACCCGCAAAACAGACCAGGTTGTCGAAGCTAAAGCGCCAGCACTGGGTCTCAATCGTCGTCAATTCTTAAAATCGGCAAGTCTTGCCACAGGAGGGATCGCTGCGGCGTCCATGCTGGGCACAGGCATGATGCGTAAAGCACAGGCCCAAGAAGATATTGGCCATAATGTTCCCACCGAAGTCAAACGTACCATCTGTTCTCACTGTGCCGTAGGTTGTGGTGTGTATGCAGAAGTACAAAATGGTGTATGGACGGGTCAAGAACCCGCATTCGATCACCCGTTCAACGCTGGCGGTCACTGCGCGAAAGGTGCTGCACTGCGTGAACATGGTCACGGCGAAAAACGCCTGAAATACCCCATGAAGTTAGAAGGCGGAAAATGGAAAAAGATCTCTTGGGATCAAGCGATTAATGAAGTCGGCGATAAAATGGCTTCAATTCGTCAAGAGTCAGGCCCAGATTCGGTCTACTTTATGGGTAGCGCTAAGTTCTCTAACGAACAAGCTTATTTATATCGCAAATTCGCGGCACTGTGGGGCACGAACAACGTCGACCATTCTGCACGTATTTGTCACTCTACCACGGTAGCCGGTGTTGCTAACACTTGGGGCTACGGTGCGCAAACCAACTCAATCAACGATATTCGCAACTCTAAGTGCATCATGTTTATTGGGGCAAACCCCAGTGAAGCGCATCCTGTTGCCATGCAGCATATTTTGATTGGTAAAGAACGCGGTGCCAAAATCATCGTTGTTGATCCACGTTTCACCCGTACTGCAGCGAAATCTGACGAGTACGTGCATATCCGTCCTGGCACAGACATCCCCTTCATTTATGGCCTGTTATGGCACATATTTGAAAACGGCTGGGAAGATAAAGAGTTTATCAAACACCGTGTCTATGGCATGGATCGTATCCGCGAAGAAGTGAAAAAATACCCCCCAGAAGAAGTTGAACTGGTTGCGGGTGTACCAAAAGCGCAGATGTACCGCGTCGCCAAAATGATGGCTGAAACCAAACCCGGCACCATTATTTGGTGTATGGGTGGTACTCAGCACCACGTGGGTAACTCTAACACTCGCTCCTACTGTCTTTTACAGTTAGCACTGGGCAACATGGGTGTACCTGGCGGCGGCACTAACATTTTCCGTGGCCATGATAACGTGCAAGGCGCAACCGACTTTGGTTTGTTATTTGATAACTTACCGGGCTACTACGGTTTAACGACTGGCGCTTGGGCCCATTGGAATAATGTGTGGGATCTCGACCCTAATTGGGTAGCGAGCCGTTTCGATCAAGGCGAATATCTAGGACAAAAACCGCAAACCTCTGCGGGTATTCCTTGTTCGCGCTGGCACGATGGCGTGTTAGAAGATAAAACCAAGATAGCGCAAAAAGACAATATTCGTCTGGCGTTCTTCTGGGGACAATCGGTCAACACTGAAACCCGTGGCCGTGAAGTGCGTGAAGCTTTAAATAAAATGGATACCGTCGTCGTTGTCGATCCATTCCCAACCATGGCGGGTGTTATGCACCAACGTCAAGATGGGGTTTATTTACTTCCTGCGGCAACCCAGTTTGAAACCTACGGTTCAATCTCTGCGACTAACCGCTCAGTACAATGGCGTTCTAAGGTCATAGAACCCCTGTTCGAATCCCTGCCTGATCATGTGATCATGTACAAACTCGCTAAAAAAGTGGGTATAGATAAAGAGCTATTCAAGCATATTAAAGTCAATGGTGAAGAGCCTTTGATTGAAGATATCACCCGCGAATTTAACACAGGTATGTGGACTATCGGTTATACCGGACAAAGCCCAGAGCGTTTAAAAATGCACCAAGAAAACTGGGGTACTTTTGATGCTGACAGCTTAGAAGCCCCCGGTGGTCCTGCCAAAGGCGAAACCTACGGCTTACCTTGGCCATGTTGGGGCACACCAGAGATGAAACATCCTGGTACCCAGATTCTGTATAACGAAGCCAAACATGTGAAAGACGGTGGCGGTAACTTCCGTGCTCGCTATGGTGTGGAACATGAAGGCAATAATATTCTTGCCGAAGGTACTTACTCTAAAGGCAGTGAGATCCAAGATGGCTATCCTGAATTTACCGCCGATATGCTTAAGCAATTAGGTTGGTGGGATGACCTGACCGAAAACGAGAAAAAACACGCCGAAGGCAAAAACTGGAAAACTGACATTTCCGGCGGTATCCAACGTGTTGCTATCAAGCACGGCTGTATCCCTTACGGTAACGCCAAAGCTCGTTGTATTGTATGGACATTCCCAGACGATATTCCACGCCACCGCGAACCACTTTACACGCCTCGTCGTGACTTAGTCGCTAAATACCCCACATACGAAGATCGTATGGTTGCACGCTTACCGACACTGTATAAGTCAATTCAAGACAAGGATTTTGCTAAAGACTTCCCATTGGCACTCACATCAGGCCGCCTAGTAGAATATGAAGGTGGTGGTGAAGAATCCCGTTCTAACCCTTGGTTAGCTGAACTACAACAAGAAATGTTCATCGAAATGAACCCTGCTGATGCAGCGGATCGCGGTATTCGCGACGGTGACAATGTTTTTGTTCATGGTCCAGAAGGCGCCAAAATCACGGTTAAGGCTATGGTGACACCGCGCGTTATTGCCGGTGAATGTTTTATGCCATACCACTTTGCAGGGGTGTTTGAAGGCGAAAGCCTAGCGAAAAACTATCCAGAAGGCACAGTGCCTTACGTGATAGGCGAATCTGCAAACACCATTTTAACTTATGGCTACGACGTTGTGACTCAGATGCAAGAAACTAAGTCCAGCCTATGCCAAATCAGCAAAGCCTAACCTACTTGATGAGGAGATAAGCCATTATGGCAGTCATGAAATTTCTGTGTGACACCAAGCGCTGCATCGAGTGTAACGGTTGCGTCACTGCATGTAAGAACGAAAACGACTCCGCTCTCGAGTGGGGAATTCAACGTCGCCGCGTGGTGACGATCAACGATGGTCTACCTGGCGAAGCCTCAATTTCAGTGGCTTGTATGCACTGTACTGACGCTCCCTGCATGGCCGTATGTCCGGCAGATTGTTTCTACCGTACCGAAGACGGCATAGTGCTACACAACAAAGATACTTGTATCGGTTGTGGTTATTGCTTCTATGCTTGTCCATTTGGTGCACCGCAATTCCCGAAAAAGACTGCCTTTGGTAGTCGTGGCAAGATGGACAAGTGTACTTTCTGTGCCGGTGGCCCAGAAGAAACCTTCTCCGAAGCTGAGCGTAAAAAATACGGTGCCAACCGTATTGCTGAGGGCAAATTACCTATGTGTGCTGAGCTTTGTTCTACTAAAGCGCTGCTCGCAGGTGATGCGGAAGTGGTATCAAACATTTACCGTCAACGTATGGCCTCTCGAGGCAATCCTAACGTGATTTGGGGTTACAACCCCAAGACAGGTGAGATTAACTAAGCAGAGCGAGGGTTAGGGAGAAATCCCTAACCTCTGGCAAGGAGTGAAAATGTTAAACAAACAGTTAAACAAATCACTGCGCAGTCTGTTTGCTCTGTTGGTGCTCGTCATGGGATTGGGATTAGGTTCAGTCATGAGCTCAAACCCAGTACACGCAAGTGATCAGCAATCGAGTCAACAACAGGCGAAAGCGCAAACCAGCGATGCCGATCTTTGGCGAGCGGTAAAAGCAGGCGATGCCGGCTATACCACTGCCAAAGGGATAGATACTGGGGTGTTGATTAACGTTGCCGGTAACCAAGGTAAAGAACTGAGAAATGAATACTTAACCCCCGTCATGGCGCTAGCCGTGGTAGGTGTGTTTGGTGCTTTCTTATTGTTTTATCTGGTAAATGGTCCATCAAAACTGAGTCATGGCTTTTCAGGCAAGATGGTTTCGCGCTGGTCAAAGGCGGATCTGTGGATCCATTGGATCATGGCGAGCAGCTGTCTGGCACTGATGTTTACCGGTCTAACCATAATGTTAGGTAAGCATGTCATACAGCCAATGTTAGACCCCGACCTTTGGGCGCCATTGATCTATGGCAGCAAAACAATCCACGATTGGGCAGGTCCCATTTTTATCGCGGCTTGGGCTGTATGTGTGGTGAAATGGATGCCGTTACAAACCTTCAAGATGTATGATTTGAAATGGTTTTTAGTGGTAGGTGGTTATATCAACTTTGGCCCGTTCAAAGGTAAGCACCCTGACAGTGGTTTCGCTAACGCCGGTGAAAAAATGTGGTTCTGGACCCTGATGTTGTTTGGTTTATTCATCAGCGTATCTGGCATCATGTTGGTATTACCAGGCTTAGATTTACCCCGCGAAGCCTCTATGGGCGCGCTGCTGATCCACTCTATCAGCGCCATTATCTTGATTGCCTTTACTATAGTGCATATTTGGATGGCGACCGTACTGAGCGAAGGCGGTATGGAGTGTATGAAGTCAGGCTATTGTGATGAAAACTGGGCAATCCAGCACCATAATCTCTGGTATGACGAAATCAAAGCCAACGGCAGCTTAAAGTATAAAGACTAAGTTAAACCGCAGCTTTTACATCCTCAAAACACCCCGCCTCGCGGGGTGTTTTTTATTCGCACTGATACCCCTCGCATTAATTCAACAGTACAAAAAATTAACAACTGAAACAGCGAGATACAAAAATCCGCCAACGCCCTCTTCCCTAGTAGTTCACTAAACTATGAGCGAGTTAACGCTTTAAGAGAACGGCCGCCGATTTCAGGGCTGCAAACTGTCCTAGATCAATTCCTACTCAACCCTTTCCTACTATATTGCCGTCACGCGCGATGATTGATGGTAAACAAGATGATTTCATTATCTTTTCCGCCGCTAATCTTCACTTTTTGATAACAAGATGAACCCCACAAAAAGCCGTGCGATCTCAAAAACTAAACCCTAATTTCAGGAGTCAGCATGAAGCAGCAACCCAGCGATTTATCTCGCCGATCTTTGCTCAAAGCGCTCACCGTCGGCAGCGTAGCGGGTGCCGCCATTGCCGCAACCGGCATGAGCGTGGCACAGGTCAGCGAGAGCAGCAAGGTAACCACTAAAGAGTCAAAGGGTTACCACGAAACTGCGCATATCAGCAGCTATTACGATAGCTTGCGCAGCTAATCTAGGAGAAGTCAGCGATGAAGTTAACTCGCAAGTCCAATGTTGCCACAGTGGCAGACAAACCGGCGTTAGGCATCAGCCGTCGTCAATTTATGAAGCACGCAGGTATCGCTACTGGTGGTATTGCCGCAGCATCTCTGATGGGCACAGGCATGATGCGTCGTGTCGAAGCCAAAGAAGTGCCGCATGATGCGCCAATCGAAATCAAACGTACTATTTGTAGTGCCTGCGCCGTCGGTTGTGGCCTGTATGCCGAAGTACAAAATGGTGTGTGGACGGGCCAAGAACCCGCATTCGACCATCCATTCAACGCTGGTGGTCACTGCGCGAAAGGTGCTGCACTGCGTGAGCATGGTCATGGTGAAAAACGCCTGAAATATCCAATGAAATTGGTTGATGGCAAGTGGAAAAAAATCTCTTGGGAAGATGCTATTAACGAAGTGGGCGACCAAATGCTCAACATTCGTAAAGAATCTGGCCCAGACTCAGTGTACTTCATGGGTAGCGCTAAGTTTTCTAACGAAGGTTGTTACATGTACCGCAAGTTAGCGGCGATGTGGGGCACAAACAACGTCGACCATTCAGCTCGTATTTGTCACTCTACCACGGTAGCCGGTGTTGCTAACACTTGGGGCTACGGTGCGCAAACGAACTCTTTCAACGATATCCAGAATGCTCATGCCATCTTCCTGATCGGGGCAAACCCAGCAGAAGCGCATCCCGTTTCGATGCAACATATTCTGATCGCTAAAGAAAGAAACAACGCCAAAATCATCGTCGTTGACCCACGTTTCTCTCGCACTGCAGCGCATTCAGACTTGCATTGTGCAATTCGCCCAGGCACTGATATTCCGTTTATTTACGGTATGTTATGGCACATTTTTGAAAATGGTTGGGAAGATAAAACCTTTATCAAGCACCGCGTTTTCGAGATGGAAAGTATCCGTGCTGAAGTGAAGAAATTCCCACCTAAAGAAGTCGAAAACATCACTGGTGTGAGCGAAGCCGAGGTTTATCAAGCGGCTAAATTAATGGCTGATAACCGTCCTGGCACTGTGATTTGGTGTATGGGTGGAACTCAACACCACGTTGGTAATGCCAACACTCGCGCTTATTGTATTCTGCAATTAGCACTGGGCAACATGGGCGTTTCAGGCGGCGGCACTAACATTTTCCGTGGCCACGATAACGTACAAGGCGCAACTGACTTAGGTTTGTTATTTGATAACTTACCCGGTTACTACGGTTTGACCTCAGCAGCATGGAGTCACTGGACCCATGTTTGGGATCTGGACATGGCATGGGTGAAAGGTCGTTTCGATCAAACCGCCTACTTAGGTAAAGATCCAATGACTACGCCAGGTATTCCTTGCTCGCGCTGGCACGATGGCGTGTTAGAAGATAAGAGTAAGTTAGCGCAAAAAGATAATATCCGTATGGCGTTTTTCTGGGGACAATCTGTCAACACTGAAACCCGTCAACGTGAAGTGCGTGATGCCTTAGACAAGATGGATACAGTCGTCGTTGTCGATCCATTCCCAACGATGGCAGGTGTTATGCACCGTCGTAAGAATGGCGTATATCTGCTGCCTGCGGCAACTCAGTTTGAGACTCACGGTTCAGTATCTAACTCAGGCCGTTCTATCCAGTGGCGTGAGCAAGTCATCGAGCCACTGTTCGAGTCTAAAACCGACATCGAAATCATGTACCGTTTAGCCCAAAAACTGGGTATTGCCGAGCAGTACACTAAACGCATCGCGATTGAAAATGGTTTACCTGTGATTGAAGAAATCACCCGTGAAATCAACCGCGGTATGTGGACTATCGGTATGACAGGTCAAAGCCCTGAGCGTATCAAGTTACACACCCAAAACTGGGGCACTTTCAGCAACAAGACGTTGGAAGCCGCAGGCGGCCCAGCTAAAGGCGAAACCTACGGTTTACCTTGGCCATGTTGGGGCACGCCAGAGGCTAAACACCCTGGCACTCAGATCCTCTATAACCAAGCCAAACACGTTAAAGACGGCGGTGGTAACTTCCGTGCCCGTTACGGTGTTGAATATAAGGGTCAAAGCATTTTAGCCGATGGCACTTATTCTAAAGGCGCTGAAATTCAAGACGGTTACCCAGAATTTACTGCCGATATGCTCAAACAATTGGGTTGGTGGGATGATCTGACGGCAGAAGAAAAAGCGGAAGCCGAAGGTAAAAACTGGAAAACAGATTTGTCAGGCGGCATAGTGCGCGTGGCGATCAAGCACGGTTGTATCCCCTTTGGTAATGCTAAAGCTCGTTGTATTGTTTGGACTTTCCCTGATCAAGTCCCTGTACACCGTGAACCGTTATACACAGCACGTCGTGACTTAGTGGCAAAATACCCAACCTATGACGACATGCAAGTACACCGTCTCCCTACGCTGTATAAGTCTATCCAAGACAAAGACATGAGCGGCAAGTACCCGCTGGTACTGACATCGGGTCGTCTGGTTGAATACGAAGGTGGTGGTGAAGAATCTCGCTCCAACCCTTGGCTGGCTGAACTTCAACAGGAAATGTTCGTTGAGATAAGCCCTGCCGACGCTGCCGATCGCGGCATTCGTAACGGTGACGATGTCTGGTTAGAAGGCGCCGAAGGTGGCCGTATTAAGGTACAAGCCATGGTTACCCCAAGGGTAAAACCCGGCGTTACCTTTATGCCATACCACTTTGCGGGTGTGATGCACGGAGAAAGTTTAGCGCCTAATTATCCAGAGGGAACAGTGCCTTACGTTATTGGTGAATCTTGTAACACTGCGCTGACCTATGGTTATGACCCTGTGACACAAATGCAGGAAACCAAGGCATCACTCTGTCAGATTGTTAAAGCGTAAGTGCAGCTTAAGCTAGGAGAATTGCCATTATGGCTACAATGAAATTTTTGTGTGATACCAAGCGCTGCATCGAATGTAACGGTTGTGTCACTGCCTGTAAAAACGAAAACGACTCCGCTCTCGAGTGGGGGATCCAACGCCGCCGCGTAGTGACAATCAACGATGGTCAACGTGGTGAAGCCTCAATCTCTGTCGCCTGTATGCATTGCTCAGATGCACCTTGTATGGCGGTTTGCCCAGCAAACTGCTTCTACAGAACCGACGACGGCATAGTGCTACACGACAAAGATGCCTGTATTGGTTGCGGTTACTGCCTGTACGCCTGTCCATTTGGCGCACCTCAGTTCCCGAAAAAAGGTGCCTTTGGTAGCCGCGGTAAGATGGATAAATGTACCTTCTGTGCCGGTGGCCCAGAAGAAAACCACTCAGATGCAGAACGCCAAAAATACGGTTCAAACCGTATTGCCGAAGGCAAACTGCCTATGTGTGCAGAACTGTGCGCGACTAAAGCCCTGTTAGCGGGTGATGCCGAAGTGGTTTCAAGCATCTTCCGTGAGCGTGTGGCTTATCGTGGTGCTAAAAACGCGGCTTGGAATTAATTCAGGTCAACAGGATCTGTTCACAGACTTAGCTTAGCGCCTATCTAGGTGGGCGCGACTAAGTGAGAGAGGATGTATGATGAACAAATGGTTCAAACACATAGGTTTAGCCATAGCACTGTTATTTAGTGCTGTGTGTATAGCCAATGGTGGTGATGAACTGGCGAATCAAGTTCAACAGTCTGATGCCCAAATTTGGGCGCAACTGAAGGATGGTGCCACGGGATACACTACCTCCCAAAGTGAGTTTCATGCTCAGCCGATCAATACCTATGATTTACGGGTATTGGAGCTGCGTAGCGACTGGTTAGCGCCCGCCTTAATGGCAGCACTATTCGGTATGATCATTATCTTTGTCCTATTTATCAAGGTGAATGGCATCTCCAAGCTGCACCATGGTTTTTCAGGCAAGTTAGTGCATCGCTGGTCTAAGTTTGATGTTTCAATCCACTGGTTAGGCGCGATTCCATGCTTACTGTTGATTTTAACAGGCTTAACCTTGCTGGCGGGTCGCTTCTTCTTCCTACCTTGGTTGGGCGAAGGCATCTGGGAAGCAATCGTCTATGGCGCGAAGCAAATCCATGACGTGATGGCGATTCCCTTCATGATAGGTTGGGCATTGATGACCACCCTATGGGCGAAAAACCAACTGCCAAAAATGTACGACGTAAAGTGGTTCATGGTAGTAGGCGGTTACATTAACTTTGGTCCGTTCAAAGGTAAGCACCCAGATGCAGGTTTTGCTAACGCGGGCGAGAAAATGTGGTTCTGGGCATTTGCCCTGTTTGGATTAGTGATTTCGGCCTCGGGCATGTTATTACTCTTCCCTAACCTGTTCGAGCCAAGCCGTACATTAAGCTTGATCGCACTGGTACTGCATTCAGTGAGCGCTATCGTGATCTGTGCTTTCTCTATCGTACACATCTTCATGGCAACTGTGATGTCAGAAGGTGGTATGGAATGTATGGTGTCAGGCTACTGTGATGAAAACTGGGCCAGCCAACATCACAACCTATGGTTTGATGAAATCAAAGCCAACGGCACGCTTAAATATAAAGAATAAGACTGGAATCTAGTTGTAGGTATTCCAAAAAATACTTAGCCACTAGCAAACGTAGAGCCCCCGTCAATCACTACTGGCGGGGGCTTTTATTTCAGCATGAGTCATCGGCTTTAAGTATATGTCTGAATTACATTTTGAATCATTTGTAGCATTTGAGTACGAGATCACAAAGACCAATTTAAATGCTAAATCACTGTAAAAAAATTGCATGCATCATAGTTATTTAATAATAAAAACAATCATATAGATAAAAATTGAATTTAAAAAACACAACATTTCGTAACTTAGCAACCAACCAGATGCAACACCAATAAAACAATTCAATTAAAAACAGCATCTTAGTAGAGATTTCCATAAAATACTCTCTTGCTGGCTAACTCACGCGCACGCTAAAATTACCTATAGCGTAATTAAATTACGCATTGCTGCTTTTTATCCTAGAAGGTCACCATGTTTAAAAATGCCAAAACCAGTACATTGACGGCATTGCCATCAGTGTTTACAAGTATCTTACTGATCATCATAGGTATTTCGTGCTATCGCAGTTTTAACGAACTCGGTGAGACCAGTAAAAGCCTAGTCGACAACACTCAGCTCGCAGAAACTTTCACTACAGTACGAGAATCCTTTTTTGAGCTGCGCTTAGCCACCTTAGTCCACAACGGTAAAGCTATCGCCGATCAACAACATAAGGTCGCACAACTTGTCTCTCAACTGACCAAATTTAATACCGACTTCATGGGCACTGATGCTCAAGCTATTCATACTCTTTTACCACAAACAGAACATTATGTTCGTCTCTACCAAGAAGAACTGGCACTCGCTAAACAAACTGGAGCAGTACCTGAGCTAACCGCTGAGCGTGCAGCGCTCGGGCCTAAGGTCAGTAATCAAATCAACCAATTAGTCGCGCTGATCACTCAGCGAAATCATGAGTTAGGCAAACAAGCTGAAGATAAAGTCACCTCAACAGAAAGTATCCTACTGGGATTGATCTTGTTCGCGATTGTAGCGTCACTCTTCAGCGCCCTCATTATGAGTAAACAACTCGTCCACATAATCAATGAGATAAAACGGGTAATGGAACGTCTTGCCCATGGCGACCTAACTCATAAAACAAATATTAAAGGACAAAATGAGCTCTGCTCACTCGCAGAAGATCTCGACAGCGTGATAGGTAATCTACGTGAAATTATGTCTGAAATTACCCAAGCCTCGGATCATATGTCCGACCAAATTGGGCAATTGAATGTACAGTCAAATGCCAATAATCATGCACTGCAAATCCACGCCGTTGAAACCGACCAAGTCGTGACAGCCATGACTGAAATGAGCGCCACGGCCCATAATGTCGCAGGTGATGCAGCATCTGCTGCCCAGTTTACTCAACAAGCAAATGCGCAAGCGGATAAATCGAAGAAAGCCGTTGAACAAGCTGCCAACACTGTGATTGCCTTGGTCGCTAAAGTCGATGTCGCTGCTGATGCGATTAATGATATGAACGAAAATACCCGTCATATCGCCGCGATTTTGAATGTAATAGGTGAAATTGCCGATCAAACCAATCTGCTAGCGCTTAATGCAGCCATCGAAGCCGCCCGTGCAGGTGAACAAGGTAGAGGCTTTGCTGTTGTCGCCGATGAAGTTCGCTCACTGGCCGCGCGCACGCAAGCAAGTACCGCAGAAATCAACCAGATGCTGGAACAACTTTATCTTGGTGCCAATGCCGCCGTAACCGCAATGGAGCAAACTAAACACAGTTGCCAACAAGCCGCCGATACCACCAATCTGGTAACGGAAAATCTCGATACCCTGACCACTTATGTGTTCGATATTAATGGGCTCAGTAATCAAATCGCCACCGCAGCAGAAGAGCAAAGTGCTGTAACCGAAGAGATAAACCGTAATCTGACGACCATTCGTGAAATGGTCGATGAACTGAATCAAAGCGGTAAAGCCACCCTCAATAGCGCAACCTCTTTGGCCGCGACGAAGGAACAACTCGTCGGCGTGGTCTCGCATTTTAAGCTTTAGATTTAGGCTCCCTGAAAAAAGCTTTTAAATCTGCGGCCTAACAACAAAAATTATTGGGCTGTCAGATTTTTAGATGAGATATAAAGCGAGTCACACACCTGCAATATAAATCGCAGCCAAGAAAACTAACCTATTATTAATACTGTATTTTTAGAAAAATTATTTATCAAAAAATGATTAAATTGATTCAGTGCCAACAGTACTAAAGCAATAATAAGAGCGTGAAGCCTATGGTTCAGGAATGAAGATACGTATTGCCCATCTCCCACTCCCACAATATTGAATACCACTAAAAAACTTCGGACTCAGCTAATAAACGATTAGCTATCGTCGGCTTCCATGTAACGCCAACACACGGCAGTGCTACCGCTGCAATTCATCCGCCTGTCCATAACACAGTGGTAAACCGCAAGGCTTGCTTGTAGCATAACAAACCACTATGTTAGCCAACTTCACTCGCACTACCGCTTACAAGTACCCGCTTAACGACAAGGATGTTATGAAGATATTCACTATTGCTACTCTCCTATTACTGTTGACCGTAAGCTTTGCAGCAACTGCAGAAAAGTCCGCGCTGGAACAGCTATTTGAGCAACAACAATACGACGCTTTCTTGCAACAAGCACAGCAGCAAGCAGCAGAGAACAATGCTGAGGCGTTATTCTTACTGGGTAAAGCCTACCATCTCGGCCGTGGCGTCACGCAAGACAATGCCACCGCCAGCCAATACTATGAACAAGCCAGAGCCTTAGGCTCGGCCCGTGCTAGCCATAATCTAGGCAGCATGGCGCTGGATAATGATAGCAAAACGCAGGCCATCCCCTTGTTAGAAGAAGCGCTGGCGCGGGGTCTTAAACTACCGACCTTATATAACCTAGGACGAGCACACAGCCCGGCAGATCCCAGCTCAAGGTTCTATCTAGCGAAAGCAATCACTGCGGCGCAGCAAGCGGGGAGTTACTTTGGGCAAGCCTTTGAACTCCAGCCCGATAACCTCTATCTGGATAATGCCTCACGCGAGTATCTGCGTGCTTATTTAATGGCGATGCAAAGTGTCGGCAACGAAAGAGAAAGCCTCGACATCCCGCAGTTACGCCAGCAAGCCATAAAGTGGCTGGAATTGGGTATGGCAGCAGATGATGGTACGGCGTGGACAAACTACGGCGCTCTGCTGTTAAATGAAAATGACTACAGCGGCGCGAAAGCCGCATTTTTACAAGGTGCTAAGCGTCAAGTTGCCATCGCTAACTATCATTTAGGCAATATGGAAGAGCGCGGTTTGGGCGCAGAAGCTGATAAAGTGCAAGCACTGGCATACTACGAGAAAGCAGCGTTAGCGGGCATGGAACAAGCTAAAACGCCCGCATATAATCTGCTTAAGGCACAACTGGAATATGAAGACGATCTCACTAAATTGGAACAGGGCATTGCCCGCTTTAATGCACTAAAACAGCAAGATCAGTATGTTCCCACCTCACTGGACTCAGTTATTCATCGGCTAGCGTGGGGTAAGTTTCTGGCACAGCAGCGACAACAGATTATTTCGCTGTCAACAGCGGCCAAAAACCAATTAAACTTGCAGGCCTGTGGTTTAGGCTACAACCAACTGCATGGCAGCACATACAATATTGGAGAAAACTCTCACTGGCGTATGGCGGCGTATCTAACCTTAGCTGACAAAATCGCCTTACCACTAGAAGGCAGAGTCGATGAACATGGCTGCGCCAGTTTAACGATTACCATGACAGATCAGCTGTATCACTTGTTACAACAAGGTGCCGTATTCGGATTACGCTTTCCCAACTACACACTGCCACTGGCATTAAGCCGGCAAGAAAATATCTTGCAGCTAACACTCATGCCTGTCGAGACCCCATTACCGGTTAATTAGTCACAGCAATTTAAGCCTGTGGCCTCGCTTGCTAGGCCACAGGAATTATCTATTTTCGACAGCAACATCTTATTAATCTTGCGATTCCCTCGCCCAATATCCCGCCAACATGGCGCCAGACAAATTATGCCATATCGAGAATATCGCGCTGGGAATGGCAGAAATGGGGCTAAAGAATTTAATACATAAAGCAGTGGCGAGACCGGAGTTTTGTAGGCCAACTTCGATAGAGATAGTTTTACAAACTGTGTGGTTAAAGCCTAATAAACGGCAACAGAAATAGCCTAAGGCGAGACCAAGACCATTATGCAAGAACACGGCAAGCAGAATAATGGGGCCAACTTTACCAAACTGATTGGCATTTAACGCCACGATAATCGTAATCGCCATCACAATTGCCAAGATAGAAATCAGTGGCAATGCAGGAGCGACTTTAGCCACCAGCGATTTAAAAAAATGATTGATAATCACGCCAACGCTGACAGGGATCAGCACAATTTTCACTAAACTCAGCAGCATATCGGCGAAGGGTATATCGATCATTTCCCCAATCAACAGCTTAATAATCAATGGTGTTAACACCACGCCCGCTAAGGTTGATAGTGCCGTCATGGTTATCGATAAAGCCACGTCGCCTTTCGCTAAATAACAGACCACGTTTGAGGCGGTGCCACCTGCAACACTGCCCACTAACACCATGCCTATGGTGAGTTCCCTATCTAATCCTAATAACAGGCTGATCAATAATGCGCTGAGCGGCATGACCGAAAATTGCAGCACGAGTCCTGTGAGTACAGCACGTTTCTGTTTGAAGGCATTAGCAAAATCCTGAAGATCTAAAGTGAGCCCCATAGATAGCATGATGATTACCAACAGCGGCACTATGGCGGATTTAAGCTCAGTAAAACAACTCGGTATCAGATAAGCTGTCATTGCGCCTATCAGTGCCAACAGCGGGAAGAAGCGGTTTACCTTTGCCAACATAGTGGGCCCTTTACATCAAGAGGTTATTTTTATCGCTCGGATGATGACAGCCGCCCCTTGGATAGACAAGCGCTAATCCGCCAGCAACAAAATGCCTAGAATGGTGATTTTCAATCTCAGCATTTAGACTGACGCGGTAAGCTAACCCCGCAAATCTACAATAAATTTCGCTAAAAAATGTATGATAAAAATGCATTCTCAATCGCTAAAACATGATCTGCTTAACAAAAAGCCCGTGATTTCCTTGTTAGGAAACCGTAACTTATAACCAGTTCACGTTTTAACAATTACATACGAGGTAGTCTTATTGCGCTAGGTGGTCGTGAATTACCTAAAGCAATTTCGGTGTTTACGGTTAGCACTCTCAGATAGGAATCGTTATGTCATCAGTTATTCAAACGCTCAGCGGCGCTATCGCAACGCCTTATCAAGCGAATATTACCGTCCCTAACTGGATGCTCGGCTCGATGGAACGGGTCATGCAGTACTATGTCGATAAGAATCTTCGCCTCGATACCCTTTCCGCAGAAATGATGCCAGCACCGGTTGAAGGCAAAAAATATATGCTATACGCACATATTCCCTTCTGCCATACCCTGTGCTCTTACTGTACCTTCCACCGTTTTATGTTTAAAGAAGACAAGGCGCGTGCCTACTTCATCTCATTACGTAAAGAGATGGAAATGGTCAAGGCCCTCGGCTATGACTTTGAATCTATGTACATTGGTGGTGGTACCACCACGGTATTAGAAGACGAATTAGCCCGTACCATAGAACACGCTAAAACCCTATTTCCTAGTATTAAAGAAGTCTCCTGCGAGTCCGATCCGCAGCATTTAGACAGCCCAGGCTTTAAACAGCTCAAAGGCTTAGTGGATCGCATGTCTATCGGCGTGCAAAGCTTTAATGACGATATTTTAAAAATGACCGACCGACTCGATAAATTCGGCACGGGTCAGCAAACCTTCGACAAGATCATGGGTGCCAAAGAGTTGTTCCCTATTATCAACGTCGACCTGATTTTTGGTTTCCGCGGCCAAACCGATGAAGTGATCCAACACGATCTCGACATGGCATCGCGCTTAGACCCAAGACAAATTACCACCTATCCGCTGATGATCACTCATCAAACCCGTAAGAGCGTTAAAGGCAAATTAGCGGCGCCGCAAGCGGATATGGCAAACCAATATCGCCAAATATTAAACAGTCTTAATGGTCAATATAATCAATTGTCTGCATGGGCATTTGGTAAAACCGATGACGAAGGATTTGACGAATACGTTATTGATTACGACGAATACTTAGGGGTAGGTTCGGGCTCATTTAGTTTCTTAAATGACACGCTTTATGTGAACACTTTCTCACTACGTAAGTACCAAGAACGCATCGCAGCGGGTCAAATGGGTGTCGAGCAACAAAAGAACTACAGCAAAAAAGACGTGATGCAATATCGCTTTTTGCTGGGCATGTTCTCCGGCCGTTTATCGCGTAAATATTTCCGCGAAACCTTTGGCGTCAATTTAGATACCGCCTTATTTAAAGAAATGACCTCGATGAAACTGATTGGCGCTATCAAAAATGACCCAACCAATCCCGACAATCTGATCGTTACCGACAACGGTAAGATGATGGGTCTATTGATGATGAAAGAGTTTTACTCAGGCATGGATAACGTGCGCGCCCAGTTGCGTAAACCGCTCAAACCCTGTGATATGTAACACTTATTGATGATTGTTGATTCATAAAGACTAAACAGGCCCTTCGAGGGCCTTTTTGTTAACTCGGTTTAAAGGTAATCTTGCCCAGTACTATTAATTGAGCACAATCCCAACAATAAAGGAGTATTCGTTATGGGTTTTAATGAACAAGAAAAACAAGCCTTATTAGCACTCAAAGGCGTTGGCCCGACGGTAATTAAACGCTTCGAAGAAATTGGCATCAGCTCACTGCAACAACTCGCCCAACACGAAGTGGATGATATTGCTAACTTAGTCGCCAGCATGCTGCGCACCACTTGCTGGAAAAATAGCCCACAAGCGCGAAATGCGATAAGTGCGGCCATCGACCTCGCCCGCGCGCAATAATCGTTCCCCATTGATACTAAAACATCCAACTAGAGTTAAGAAGTTCATGTCAGCACACTTAGCCATACCCCTTTTTGCTATAGTTTTACTCGTCTACGGAGAAACTGCCTCTGCCAACGATAGCAGTTTTGGCGATGCTAATGGCTCTATTACCTTGAAATATCAGCCTAATATCAGTATGGATAAAGAGTCCCTCTTCATCAGCGAGACCGAAGTCAGAGTCGATTATGTGTTTACCAACACCAGTTCGCAGGATCTTATCGTCCCCATCGCCTTCCCCATGCCACCGATGTTTTTTGGCTCAGCCGATCACAGCAGCATTGATAACTTCACCCTTAAAGTGAATGGCAAAACCCAGCCAACTCAGCACAGGCTTGTTGCCCAACTCGCCGATAAAACCGATATTTCAACCAAGCTGAAACAGCTTGGCTGGGGTGTAGATGAAGTCGCTTACTTTGCCGAATATGCCGAAGTCCCCAAGGGTAAACCCGCACTCCCCAAGCAATGGTTGGATGAGAACCAACAAATCGCCTTTACCCTAAGTGATTACTTTGTGTGGGAACAAACCTTTCCCGCGGGCCAATCTGTCGCTATCAGCCATAGCTACACGCCAAGCATCTCAACGGGCATCCCCGATACTGCCAGTAGTATTATTGATACTTACACTGAACTGGCCTGTTTAGATGAAAACGCCAAGCAAGGCATTAGGAAGCGCAACCTTATCGTTAAACAAGACGGTGAAGATCAGGAGATTGGCGTCGAATGGAGCCATCTTAGCTATATTTTGGTCACAGCTAATAACTGGCAAGGGTCAATTAAGGACTTCAAACTCACCCTAAAAAAATCCCAGCCCACAGATCTCATTAGCTTGTGTTTTGATGGCGAGCTTAAAAAAACTGACCCACTCACCTTTGAGTTCCAGCAAAAACAGTTCACGCCAAAGCAAGATCTCAGCGTCCTGTTTATTCGTAAACCGAATTTTGAATAATCAAAAAAGAAGCCAGCTAAGTGCTGGCTTCTTTATAACTCGCTATTTTTAATTTAAAAACTATAGGTCATACCTAACCAGTAACGGCGGCCATCTTCGATATAACCGTATTCTTCTTGGGTAATTTCCTTATCGAAGGCGTTATAAATGCCCGCACTAAATTTCAGGCTATCGTTCAACTGGTAGTTAGCCCCCAAATCCAGCAGAGTATAAGAAGGGGCGATTAAACTGCTCGATGAAGGTCCTGTCGTCGGTTGGCTCTCTTCGCCACGGTAGTTCACCCTCAACCAAGTGCTTAAATTATCAATAGGCTCGTAGTTGAAAGACGCTTGGATCAAATGCTTAGGCAATTGATTCAATGGGCTACCTTTATAAACACCTGTCTTTTGCTCCGAATCCGTATAGGTATAGTTACCTGTCAAACTCAAGTTCGAGCGAATGCGATAGTCGATACTCAGTTCAATCCCTTGGGTCACAGCTTCGTCGACGTTCACATAAGTCGTCGGATTAGAACCAAATTGATTTGGACCATCGGTACATTGAGTCGCAGGACAAGCTACACGGGTGATCTTGTCATTAAACTCGTTATAGAACACACCCGCGCTGGCGGTAATGCTCTCGGTCAGATCAGAATACAAACCTAACTCATAGTTAACTGAAGTTTCAGGTTGTAAATCTGGATTACCGTACATGTTGCCACCGCGGCTAACTTGTCCCCAGTCGGGCACTGTCTGGCGTAAACTCGGCGCCCTAAACCCTGTTGATACACCGCCCTTTAAGGTGGTGCTGTCGGTTAATCCCCACACGCCATAAACGCGCGGACTGACATGATGACCAAAGTTTTCATCATCATCCAAACGCAGCCCCATGGTCAGAGCAAAGCTATCGACAATGCGCCATTCATCCTCTGAAAACACCGACCATTGTTTGCGACTAATATCAGTTAAGTCACTCACTTGGTTACCTGTTTCGTCGGTGAGATCTTGATGGTTGAATGCTGCGCCAAAGGTCGCTGTATGACTTTGGCCTAACGTAGTGATAAGGCTAGATTGCGCATCCGTGTTAGTGATTTTCATCTTACGGGATTTATTATCAAACACTTCATGCTTGATATAGCTATCCGAAGTACCAAAGTCCCAACGACCTGTATGTGAAAGGGAGAAGGTGCTGTTTTCATATTCTGTCGTTGAAGATTCAGGGCAACCGCGACGACCACAGGCTTCGCCCGGTGCTAACGGTGTGACGGTTTTACCTAAACTGCTGTCGAGTTCTTGGTTAGAAGTACCAACTTCAAACATGATATCGTGATTTTCATTGGGTGTGAGCGCAAACCTCGCGGTCAAGTTAGTCGCATCGCGACCTCGGTAACCACCATAGATTTGATCTTCTTCACGCTGGGTATATTGACCATAAAGTTGCATCCCTAGCAGATCTTTGATCAAACCACCGTTGACGAAAAAGTTGCCTTGATACACATTTCCCGAGTCAGATTTTTCCTGCAAAGTGCTGTCGAGTCGCACCTCACCCTGCCACTCGTTTGGCACTTTGCGAGTGATAATGTTAATTACCCCACCAATGGCATCCGAACCATAAAGTGATGACATAGGCCCGCGAACGATCTCAATTCTATCGATAGCAGCCAATGGTGGTGTCCAAGCGCCTTCAACGCCTGGGCCGTCACTGTTGGTCCGTGTCTCGCGCGAGGATTGGCGTTTACCATCCACTAAAATTAACGTGTATTGGCTACCCATGCCCCGCAGACTGATATCCTGACGGTCTGCACCGCCCGTAATCACCACGCCGGGCACTTCTAACATGGCATCGGTTAAGTCGCGGTAGAAGCGGTTATCCAGATCCTCACGGGTGATCACGCTGATAGAAGCTGGCGCATCGCGAATTTGCTGTTCAAATCCCGATGCAGTCACCACGATTCTTTCCATCATCTTTTCTTTATCTGATGCGGTATCCGCAAGGGCATTTGTTACTGGTACTGTGGGCAACAAACATAAAGCGGTGATCACTTGAGCGAGGTACTTCTTACGACTTAACAACATAACCGACAAGTCTCCATTAGAGCAAAGATTGTAAATGAGAACAATTTTCAATACGGCAATGTATCTCTATGTTACAATCAGCTCAAGTTAGACTTTAGGTATTCACTTGTAAGAGTTACTTAAAAATGAATAAAAACATGATCAAAGGGATGATCGTTTTTGCGACAATCGCAGAAAAGGGCTCAATGAGTGCCGCAGCGCAGCAATTAAATCTCAGCTCGTCGGCGGTAAGTCAGCAAGTGACCAAGCTTGAAATGGACATGGGGATCAGCCTATTCCACCGCAATACCCGCAACCTAACACTCACCGAAGCGGGCAGTTTGTTCTATGAGAATTGCCGCAAGGTCATAGCGATAGTCGAAAGCACGGAGCAGAAACTTAATAACTTGAAAGGTATTCCATCAGGGGAATTAAAGATTGCCGCGCCTATAGGATTTGGCGGCGGCCTGTTAAGCGAACCTTTTAATTACCTGTTGGCAGCACATCCACAGATAAGTTTGAATTTACTACTGCAAGATGGCCCGATAGATATAGTCAACGACGGTATCGATCTGGCGATTTGCATCGGCCCCTTATCGGATTCCAACCTAATTGCCCGCCATTTAGCCGATTGGCGTATGTTACTTTGCGCCTCACCCCATTATCTGCCAATGCATAAAAACCTTAGCCACCCAACGGAGTTAGCTGAATTAAATCGGATCTATCACACTTATGCTAAAGGCGATATCTTAACCCACGCCTTCAGCCAAGAGTGTTTTGAACTGACAAGCCAGCGAATTAGCGTCAACAATATGCAAGCGTTAATTCAACTCACACTCGATGGTCTAGGATTTGCCGCCCTGCCCGAACCTGAAGTGCACAAATACCTCGAAAGCGGCCAACTGGTCACCCTATTACCCGAATGGTCACTCAATACCTACAGTGTTTATAGCGTAACGTCGGCGCGGGATAAGCAGCCTGCAAAAGTGAAAGAAGCGCTCAATGCACTTAGCCAATACTTTAGTCAGGCAGATTTTACAGATAATTATCATAATCGTGCCCCTGCACTCAGCAATATGCTATTCGATATGAATTTAAATTGATAAAAACTAATTTACAATTCTTTATTAAGCATGTTAGCTAGAGCTTGTAAATTAATAGGTGTCACTTTTATAATACCTTTCCCTGGAGCGTCTATTTCAGCAATCATCAAGAATGATAATGAAATCATTGCAGGTAAGATAAATAACAAACCTAACTTCCCTTTAACTTTCCTTGCATTATAACCAATCAATATATTGCAATTAATTGCAATAACCACCAATAAAATCCAAGCTGCTAATGGAATTTGATGACGCCATCCAGCAAAGGTTTTCTGTTGAGCGAGTACAATTTCGTTAATACTGGCAATCACTAATGAGGTCACAGGAGTTTGTTTCTGGGTAGTTTCATGCACCGCTGTTTCCCATAATACTTTCTGCAAATTCAACACTTTCATCCTAATAAAGTCAATACCTTCAGGCGATTGTGCATCATAAATATTAATTCGTTGCTGTAAATATTCTCGTAGTGTGGCCTTCATTAAATCACGGCTCGATTCAGTCAATAAATCTGCTCGCATAAAACCAGTACGAATAACAAAAGCCTCATACTCTTCCGCTGCCTGCCGACTATTGAAGCCACTTATTGACATCGATAACGTAAAACCAATAATTAAACCAAGAAGAGATAAAGTAGCTCCTAGTATTACTCTAAAATCTTCATCGCCCTCATTATTACTAACGCCCTTCCTACCGATAACTTTTTTCCCAATCCAAGCGGACAGAAATAGCACTATAAATGAACCTAAAAACAATCCAATTGAATATAAAGTTAAACCAAAAAATTGAATATCAAGCAAAGTTTCAACCTATTTAATCATAATAAAACTTAAACCTATTTAATAAAAAAAGAGAACCATCTCTTCTAAATAAATTATAGGCCTTCGAAAATTACCTTCGAGAAGTTTAGCCCCGAGGTCCCTAGCTATAAATTTAACCAACTCGCAAAGGTGGTGCTCTGGCATTATATTTACTTATCTATTATTTACAGTAGTCAAAATCCAATTAAGATATTTCCTACAAAAAAACAAGATGCCACTGGGACGATGAACTTAAATCAATCATTAAAAACAGGGAGGGAAACGATACAAGATATTAATTTATAATGATAAATTATTATCTCGCACTTGACTAATAATCAACTCTCGCAGCCATTTATGGCTCAAGTCGTGTTCGAAGTGTTTGTGCCACATCAATAAATACGCACCGGGGATCAGCTTGATGGGTGATGGTAAAGACTGAAGCTCAAAAGACTTCATCACAGCCAAGGCATAGCGCGAAGGTGCGCAGAGGATCAAATCGCTCTGTTCACACAGGGTGAGAGCACTCTGAAAGTCGGTCATATTCACGGCAATATCCCGCTGACGGCCCTCGAGTTGCAACACATCATCCAGCAACCAATGCTCTAAACCGCCAAAGGCCACTTGCAGATGGCGATAACTCAAGAAGGTATCTAAATTCCATTCTTGTGTTAACGCCGGATGATCACGACGCATCAAACACACGGGATAATCCTGCACTAACTCAACATGGCATAAGTCATCGGGAATATTATTCACATGCATGGGCGAGCGCTCATCCCACTCGCGGCAACCTATGGCTAAGTCGATGTCGCAGCGCAGTAATCTGTCCATGGTATCGAGTCGCCACGTTTGGCAATTGAGACTCACACCGGGCGCTTGAGTGAGCAACATGGGCATAAAATGAGGAAAGGTCAGTGAATAGGTGGTTTCGACCAAATGCATTCTAAACTGTCGTTGGCTCAAGGCGGGTTCGAAGGTGTCCGGCCGAGTAAATTGCGCCAATTGCTGTAAGCATTGGCGCAACTCAGGCGCGAGTGACAAAGCCTTGGGTGTCGGTTTTAGGCCGTAGGCGGTACGCTCAAATAAAGGATCATCAAATACTTCCCTCAGACGTGTGAGCTGTTTACTCACCGCCGACTGGCTCAAATGCAACCGCGCAGCTGCAGCGGTCACGCTTTGTTCCTCAAGTAGGATTTCGAGTACGGGCAGTAAATTCAGATCCAAACGTTTTAGCATCTATGCCTCATTCACCCCAAAATAATGACTAGGGTTGCACTTTTTTAAATGGATTTAACCTTAAATTCTGTGGCAATTTCATCAATAACAGCGACAGTAATATCACACCTATCCCCGCCCACTGACGCATGTCTAAAGTTTCCCCCACAATCATGACCCCTAATGATACGGCAACCACAGGGTTGACTAAAGCGACCATACCCATGATTTCTGGCCCTAAGTTTCGCATCGACCACAGCCAAGCCCAATAGGCAACGGCGGTGTTGGCAATCACTAGCCATATCAGTGAAGGTACAAGCGTCATACTCGGTAGCTGCGGTGGCCCAGCCATAAACCAAGCCAGTGGGATCAGCATCAAACCGCCCAATAATAGCTGCCACGCGGTCAGCACTAAAAAGTCACCCACATCCCACTTTTGCATCCAGCGAGAAGAAAAGGCAATTAACGTCGTGGCACTCAGCATGCAAAGTACGCCGATAGGATCGAGATCTGCCGAAGGGTTAAGCAGTAAAATGACCCCACCTAATCCCATCAAACCTAATAATAACCACTTCATTCCTGGGCGTTTTTTATCAATCACCCAAGCTAAAATTAAGAAAATTAACGGCAGCGTCGCCCCTAAGGTACCCGCCACTGCGCCCGGTAAACGATACGCGCCGATAAATAACAAGGTGAAGAAGGCGCCGATATTACAAAAAGCCAGCAAACCGAGCCTTGACCACACCAGCGTTGGCAAGCGAGGACGCAGCATCAACATCAGAATCCCCGCAGGCAGCGCGCGCCACACAGCCACCCAATAGGGCGACATATCATGTAAGTAGAGACTCACTAACGCATAGGTCGTCCCCCAAAATACAGGGGCGAGTAACGCAATAATAAAGGGCATAATGACTTCTTAAAAAGTATCTTGATGTTGAGATATATTACTTTGAGATAATAAAACAGGCAAGCCTTGAGATAACAATTCCACCGATTACAACCTCTATTGCATGAACTTAGCCAAATCCACTCACAACAGACACTGCGCTTGGGCACCGTTTGCCGTATAATCGGCCGTCATTTTCTACAGGCGGGCCAGTATGTTCCATATCGCACTCTATGAGCCAGAAATCGCACCTAACACAGGTAATATCATTCGCCTTTGCGCAAACAATGGCTGCCAGCTGCATTTGATTGAGCCATTAGGTTTTGATCTAGAAGAGAAAAAGCTACGCCGCGCGGGTTTGGACTATGCCGACTTAACCAATGTGACTCGCCATAAAGATTTCGATACTTTCCTCGAAGCCATGACGGGCAAGCGCATTATGGCCTGCACCACTAAGGGGAGTCGCCCGCATACTGAGCTGAGTTTTGCCAAAGACGATGTGCTGCTATTCGGCCCAGAAACCCGAGGTTTACCGATGGCGATTATCGAATCCATCCCCACTGAGCAGAGACTACGCATCCCCATGGCGGCCACCAGCCGTAGCTTGAATCTGTCTAATGCGGTGGCGATTATCAGCTATGAAGCGTGGCGTCAGCTTGGGTTTGAAGGCGCGGTTTAAGCGCTATCGAAGGTAAATCGGATTGGCGACTAAGGAGATGGCGCGACTGGCGTCATCTCTATCCCGCGAAAAAGCTGATAGCGATCAACATCATCGTCTAAATATTGAATATTCTGCGTCCATTGCCATGTGTTAGCTTGAGCACCCGCCCCCTTTACCTCAAACAGTAATTGAATTAACGCAGACCGGGCAGTCACCACGCCCTCACCCAGCAAAGAATAATCGCCATTTTGACGATATAAGCTAAAGACCTGCTGCTTCTCTTGGGACACGCCATCGTAATAGGTCAACAACACTTGCTCGCCCTGCTCCCTAAACCACCAGGTTTCACTATAGGGCGCACGCGTACCAACACTCACAGACAATAACAGCTGCCGCTTATCATGGGAGCAAAATCCGCTGACTGTCACTTTTCGTGGCGCTTCCCCCACTTTGGCGGCATCGCCCACCCATTGACCAGTAAACTGAGGGCAAAACTCACTAAAACTCACCTTAGCCGCGTGCGCAGCCAGAGGAATAGCAGCACTCAGTGCGATTATCACTCCCCATAATAGTCTTAATCGGTTGATTTTATTCTGCATCTACCTAGTCCTCAGCCGAAATATCACCCTAGATTAGCCTGTAATTCTGTCATCAACAAATCACAATTAGCCGACAACCATTCACAGATGCTTACACAAAGCGTCCCGCTATGGGTTATCACTCAGTTTGCTTTCATGCTCGGTTTCTATACTCTCGAATCTGCACTACAAATAAAATCATTATAACTATATGTATGATAAGGAGACTCACAGTGAAGAAGACAGGAATCTTATTGCTCTGTCTGTTGATGCCATTCGGCTCAGCATTTGCGGAGCAGGGTAAACCGCTCTCGGTGGAATTGCTCTGGCAACTTAAGCGTATTGGTAGCCCAGTCGTATCGCCCTCTGGTGAGCATATTATTGCGCCAGTCACAGAATATGATCTGAAGGAAGATAAAGGTTCGACCCAGTTATGGCGTTTTGATGGCGAAGGTAAAAATAATCGTGCTATTACAGTCAAAGGGTTAAAGGTGAGCGAGCCAGTGTTTTCGCCCGACGGCAAAACCTTAGCCTTTGTGAGTGAGCGAAATGAAGACGACGCAGGCCAAATCTACCTATTGCCTATGGACGGTCCGGGTGAAGCGCAACGCTTAACCGACATACCTACAGGCGTAAATGGTATTAAATGGGTTGGCAAGCATTTGTATTTCATCAGCAATGTATTCCCAAATCAAACATGGGACGAGATGAAAACCCAACTAAAAGCCGATGAGGACAATAAGGTCTCCGCTCGTCAGTGGAACGCTTTGCCCTACGCTCAGTTTGATCACTGGTTAGATGAACGTCGCCAAGCCCATGTATTTAGGCTCCCCGCTTCGGGCGGCGAAGTCGAAGCCGTGACGCAAGCACTCGGCCATGAGTTACCACGCTCGAGCCAAAGCAGTTCAAGTTACGATATTTCGCCTAATGAACGCTTAATTGCCTTCAGTACTTATGGCTCAGACAACCGTATCGACCCTAAACTGGATATTTTCCTTGCGACGATTGGCAGTGGTAAAGCAGAGAATATCACCCCAGAAAATCAAGCCGCAGATGCTGATCCCAGCTTTAGCCCCAATGGCAAAACGTTGGCTTTTACCCGTCAGAAAATCCCCGGTTTCTATGCCGATACTTCAAGGCTGATGTTACTGGATATCGATAGCCGTAAACTTAATACGCTAACACCAGAGTGGGATCGTTCGGTCAGCCAATTTAATTGGACCCCCGACAGTAAAGGCTTTTATGCCACCATCGAAGATGCCGCCACTAACCGCATTTATCATATCGATGCCAAAAACGGTAAAGTCAAAGCCATTACAGAGGCAACTGACTTTAGCCAACCCGCCATAGGTAAAGACGGTGAACTGATTGCCACCAACGAGAGCTTTTTGCACCCAGCGCGCTTGGTCAGCATTAATCCCCGCAATGGTAAGACGGTACGCCTAGAGAATTTTAATGACGATATTCTCAAAGATGTTGATTTAGGCACTTACGAATCAGTGACCTACAAGGGATATCAAGATCAAGATATTCAAATGTGGGTTCACTATCCCCCCGGATTCGATCGCAGTAAAAAATATCCACTCTTTATGCTAGTTCACGGCGGGCCACACAACGCCATTACTAACGGTTTCCATTACCGTTGGAACGCACAAACCTTCGCCTCTTGGGGATATGTCACTGCTTGGCCAAACTTCCATGGTTCTAGCGGCTTCGGACAAGCGTTTGCCGATGCGATTAACCCAGATTGGAAGAATAAATCCCTCGAAGATGTGCTCAAGGCTGCCGACTGGTTTAAACAGCAAAGCTGGATAGACAGCGACCGCATGGTGGCGGGTGGCGCAAGTTACGGTGGTTATCTGACCTCAATTATTTTAGGCCAACCACATCCCTTTAAAGCCTTGTTGATCCACGCTGCGGTTTACGACATGTATTCACAAATGGCGTCGGATTTTGCCGTGCACAGCACCCGATTTGGCAACTACTGGGATAATCCTGAGCTGTATAAAGCCATTTCTCCGCATTACTTTGCAGCTAACTTTAACACTCCGACCTTAGTCAGCCACGGTCAGCTCGACTACCGGGTACCAGTGGGACAAGGATTTGAACTGTTCCGCACCCTGCAAACTCGCAATGTGGAATCACGGATGATTTACTTCCCCGATGAAAATCATTGGGTTATGAAACCCAATAACTCTATCTATTGGTATAACCAAGTGAAGGATTGGATGACCCATTATGCTAAGCCGGGTGGACAATAAACGCTGCATCTAGCACCAAGAACAGAAAAGCAAAAGGTCTGCACTATGCAGACCTTTTCTTTATTGAATCAAGCCTCGCAATGATGGCTTATTGGCCAAATCCCGTGGCTTTAATATCGACAGTTTGCACTTTGCCGTACTTAGCGGCAATAGGTGCAATCTTAGCCGCATTGCCAATCAGCACAAATTGCAGATCTTTTTGCGGGAAGTAAGTTTTCACTAACCTTTGGGTTTCTTCTAAGGTCAAACCATCCACCTTAGCTTGGAACTCATTGATAAACTTATCATCGAAACCGTACAGATACATGCCAGACAACAATCCCGCCAGCTGCCCTGAGGTTTCAAACTGAGGCGGGAACTGACCCTTAACATAGGCTTTAGCCGAATCTAAAGTCGCTTGGTCTACACCTTTTTCCCATAAACGTGCATAGGTTTTTAAGGCTAAATCCATCGCTTCTTGAGTGGTTTCCGTCTTAGTGAAAGTGCTGATAGTAAACACACCCGAGTCGGTATAAGGACTAAAACCTGAGCGCGCGCCATAGGTTAGCCCCGCGTTCACCCGCAGCTCGTCGTTAAGCCAAGAGGTGAAGCGACCACCTAAAATAGTGTTCACTACCGTTAAACCTACATAGTCTGGATTGTCACGACTAATGCCTAAGCCCCCAATCACAAAAGTAGTTTCGATTGCATCGGGTTTATCCACCAACAAGACTTTGGCCTCGGTCAACTGAGGCAAACCTTGGTTTAAATCAGGCTGCACCAGTTTTTCGCTGCCCTGCCACTGACCAAAGGTTTGCGTCAGCTTGGCTTTCATCGTCGCCACATCAAAGTCACCCACGACAGTTATCGCGGTATTGGAAGGCTGATAGTAACTCTTATGGAAGGCGCGCAGCTGCGACACTGTCACTTGCTCCAGTGAGTCACTGTTACCCGAAGCCGCATTGCCATAAGGATGTGCACCAAATATGAGCTTATCGAAGTAGCGACCAATCACAGCCCGCGGGCTTTCTTTATCCTGCTGCAGCCCAGCAATCGCGCGCTGTTTGAGTTTATCGAACTCGGCGGCATCGAAGTCTGGTGTTAACATCGCCGCGCTAAATAAGCCCAGCATCAAGTCAATGTCCTTCGCCATAAAGTCAGCACTCAGATAACTGCCTTCCTTATCCGCTTCGGCCACTAAGCTTGCACCGAGAAAATCCACTTGCTGCTCGATATCCGCCTTAGATTTCCCCGCCGCACCTAACAGCAAGCCTTCTGCTGTCATTTGTGCCACGCCTGCGGTGGTGTCATTCACTGCACCGGCGCGTACCACGGCATTTAAGGTAATTAACGGCACTTCGCGCTGCGGCATTAAGTACACAGTTAAGCCGTTATCTAACACAAACTTATCGTAACTTGGCATCGCAAAGCTGCCAGTATCGACCCGCTTTGGTGCCGATGTCGCCGTGCAGCCCGCTATGACTAAGCTTGTGCCTAAAGCCAATGCGGCCATTAACTTAGACGGTTTCCCAAGTGATGCCATCTTAAGTGATTTCACTGCTGTCGATTTCATTGTCATCGATTTCATTGAGAGGACTCCTCAGTTGCCGCCAGCACAGCCACAGTGCGATTCGATTTACGTAAGTAGGTTTGGGCAACTCGTTGAATATCCGCAGGCGTCACCTTGTTATAGGCTTCAGGTGCATTAAATAACTTGTCGTAATTGCCAAAATACATCTCATAGGTGCCTATGGTATTAGCCTTACCATTAATGGTTTCCATCGAGCGATAAAAATCCATCAACTTAATATTTTTAACTTTATCTAGCTCTTGCTGAGTAATGCCAGTTGTCGCAATCGCATCGATTTGCTCAATCAGCGCATGCTCCAGCGTCAAGGCTTTCACCTCAGGTGTAGCAACACCCATCACATAGAAGAGGTTAGGATCGACCGACATCGGCATGTAGGTTTGCGCTTCTAAGGCCACTTGTTTATCAACCAATGATTGATATAAACGCGAGCTATTACCTTGGCTTAGAATCGAGCTTAATAAATCCAGCGCATAAAAATCCGCATGAGTTGCCGCCGGAATATGGTACGCCAACATCACATTAGGTGTGCTGACCGACGCCTTTTGCACAAAGGTACGGCGCTCGCCCTTTTGCTCAGGCTCGACGGTGCGAATCGCTTTAGGCGGAGTTTGTGCCGGAATAGGCGCAAAGTACTTGTCTGCCAAGGCTTTTACTTGGGCAAGCTTTACATCGCCCGCAATCACGACCACGGCATTGTTCGGCGCGTAATAGGTTTTATGGTACTGGACTAAATCTTCCAGCGACCAAGCGGCGATATCCGACTCGTGACCGATCACCGACCAAGAATAAGGGTGGGCTAAAAATGCCACGCCTTTGATTTCGCCTTCGAGGGCATTCCAGTTAGAGTTTTCTAAGCCAGTGGAACGCTCCGACTGCACTACGCCACGTTCGCTATCGACCATGGCTTGGTTGATATCTAAGTTAGCGATGCGGTCAGCCTCGAGATCGAACATAGTTTCGAGCGCATTGGCGGGGAACCAATCGGTATAAACCGTCATGTCTTCAGTGGTATACGCATTGTTCGCGCCACCGGCGGCTTCCATAGTACGGTCGAACATTTTTGGGCCGTACTTTTTCGAACCGTTGAACATCATGTGTTCGAAAAAGTGCGAAATACCGGTAATGCCGGGCACTTCGTTACGTGAACCGACCTTCCAAAATAAATACATGTTGGCATTGGGAATTGAGGCATCTTCTAGCACCATGATTTTCATGCCGTTATCTAGCGTGAAACTCTTAATGTCTTCTGCCGTGGTGGCCTGTGCTTGGCTTAGGGGGGTCAAAAGTCCCATGGCCAAAACCAGAGCCGATAGCGTGCGCTTCATCTTGTTCGCTCCTTGCTGTAAATATCCACATATAGAGGTAAATTGTTTAACAAATCAAGCGCAGGAAGCGTATCCCGCGCCGATTTTTTGTAAGCTCAAGTTATACCACTGCGCTTACGGAATAATGCATTAGCCACTTATTGGGCTTTGAGCGCCGTTAACGCCACTTTGGTCATGGCCTCAACGCCCACTTTTAGCGCGCTTTCATCCACATAAAATGCCGGCGAATGATTGCTGGCCGCCGTTTCAGGGTCCGTTCCCTTTGGCGTCACCCCGAGGAAGAAAAACATCCCCGGCGTTTCTAAGGCATAGTAAGCAAAGTCTTCGGCACCTGTGATTAACCCGGGTTCAATCAGCATCTTATCGCCCACCACGCTCGCAAGCACAGGCCGCATGCTGGCGACTAATTCAGGATTATTGACCACCACAGGATAACCTTGATGGATCTCAGTAGTCGCAGTCGCCCCTATGGTTTTCGCCGACAGCTCGGCCATTTGCGCTAAACGCACTTTGATATCGGCGCGCATGGGTTGGTCGAAGGTACGAATCGTACCAATCAGCTCGACTTCATCGGGAATAATGTTAGAGCGAATGCCACCATTTACCGCACCAAAACTCACCACAGCCGGCGCTTTAGTGATATCCACCTGACGGCTGACGATCGTTTGCACGTTAGTGATAATTTGTGCCGCGGCGACAATAGGATCGACCCCATTCCAAGGTCGTGAACCGTGGGTTTGGCTGCCTTTCACTTTGATGGTAAAAGAGTCTTCACTCGCCATTGCTGGGCCACTGCGCAGGCCAATCATGCCACTCGGCATACTCGAGGTGACATGCATACCAAATACTTGCTCGGGTTTGCGCTGAGCAAACAGCCCTTCTTTGAGCATCAATTCCGCGCCTCCCTCTTCACCCTCTGGCGCACCTTCTTCAGCGGGTTGGAAGATAAACATCACATCCCCCGCTAGGCTGTCTTTCACTTTAACCAAGTTTTCGGCCACGCCCATTAACATAGCCACATGGGTATCGTGCCCACAGGCATGCATCACACCCACTTTTTGATCGCGATAAGTGTCGGTCACCTTAGAGGCAAAAGGCACATCGACCACTTCAGTCACAGGCAGTGCATCCATATCCGCTCGAATCGCAATCAACGGACCAGGCTTCCCGCCTTTCAAAATGGCCACCACGCCCGTATGTGCAACACCCGTTTGCACTTCTAATCCTAAGGATTTCAGATGTTTTTCAATAATCTTGCTGGTGCGAAACTCACGATTAGACAACTCAGGGTGTTGATGCAAATCACGACGCCAGTCGATCACCTTTTGCTCCACACCCGCCGCCAACTTAGCCGCATCAGGCATAGCACTGGTCGCCGCTTGCGCCGAACTCAAACCCGCGGCCATAAAGCTCAAGGCGAGAGCAGAAGCGATTAAGGTCCTGGAAAAAATGGCTTTGTTTGCAGAGGATTTAAAACCAAATGCCTTTGGGATTGCTGATTTTGAAATAGCAGATGGTGATACAGAGGATAAAGTCATAGCGATAGCCTATTGTTGTTTTTATAAGCTATCTAAACTACACGGACACTGAGGAATTGTTAATAGATTTAATGATGAAGGTAAATAACACAACAGGTATTAGGGACTAAAAACCGTCAGCAATAGAGATTAAGCACTGCCACTACAGTGACTCGCAGCCAGTCCGTCCATGGATGCTCGAACGTGGCATCCATGCCACGGACGGTCACTTCCATGACAGTGCTTAATGCCGTTAATTCCGGCGTACATATTTAGCTTACTTCTCATCCACAACATCTATTAATGGATGAATCACGCAGTTCTTTAGGCGCAAATTTGCACGACCATAGGCTGATATGCATTCCCTTGTTTCGCATTGAATCAGTTCTCTAGAGATTTGATTCATCTTAAGGGGAAAAACGCCCCAGAATAGCCGCAAACTGGGCAATAGGACGTGGTTTAGCGGCTGACGTGAATCACGTCTGGGGTAGAGTGATTCACGAGCTTAGTTTGAGGCAATTCTGAGTTAGATTTTTCAACACCAAATTGCTGAGTTGCGGACTAGAGAGCATAAAAATTCCTATGTGATAGCGCCAGGAGTCCCACGCAGAGCCAGCAAAACACGCCAAAATCATTCCAAAACGTCACCTTGATTACTTTGGTAGCTGCTCATATTCAAGTTCTAATACTTTTAGCTCTCTAAGTAATTCGGTGACAATTTGGCTAACTTCAACTGATTGCGCATATATTTCGCAACCTTTTCTATGAAGTTCTTCGTTACTTATACCACTAATTTGATCACGAAAATTTTGAAAAAAGGCGTCATGTGCCAACTGATTTCGAGCGTCACATGCTTTTTTAATTTTGGCACTTAATTCCTTATTTTTGCATAATTTTCGGAAATTAGTATTTAATCGTTGAAGGCCCAGGGTGAGATTACGAGTGGTCATTTAATAACCACACTCATGCCGGCTTCAAGCACCGCATCCAAATAAGCCTCATTCATCAATGCCTGACGCTGCTTTCTTCTGATACTCATTTTTCGCTTCTCAGCGCGTAACATATTCAAACCAAAGTGTCGCATCGTGGCAAGATTAGTCGCTGCATTACCACGGTATATCTGGCACGCATCCTCACCTAAACTCACATCCAGCACCCAGTGCAACTGGTTTT
>NZ_JAKKSJ010000044.1:0-39440 GCF_025653365.1 Shewanella sp. SW32
TATAATATAAATTGACCTGTATAACTCCTTACCAAGGTTTCCTTTTAATATTTTAAAACGGTACTTCGGAGTCCAAACAATATGATATTTGCAACGCCAATAAACATGTGATGAACTTCTATAATCGCCCATGCTTTTCGTTTCCTCTTACTTGTGGTGAATAAGAAGTCTCTTTTAGCATGGGCGTAATTCAGGCTATAGCCTCAAGGAACAATCACCACCGCCAGAGGCGGTGGTTTTGGGATGACAATAAAAAGGGGAACGTTAGTGTTCCCCTTCCTTTCAAATCAACCCAGTAAACTTACCAGATCTTAACGCGATCTTCTGGAGCCAAATACAGCTTGTCGCCAGGCTTAACATCGAATGCAGTATACCAAGCATCTAAGTTACGCACGGTCAGCGCGCGATACATGCCGGGGGCATGTCCATCGGTTGCCACCCGAGCACGCAGGGCTTCGTCACGCATCTTAGTAGCCCAGGTTTGTGCAAAGCCGATAAAGAAGCGTTGATCACCCGTAAAGCCTCCAATCACTGGGGCATCTTTGCCTTTAAGCGAGGCGTGGTAAGCATCATAAGCGGCGGCTAAACCTGCTACGTCGGCAATGTTTTCACCTAAAGTCAACTTGCCATTCACGTGTAAATCAGGGAAAGGCGCATAAACATCAAACTGCTGCGCTAACGCATCTCCTTGCTTATCAAATTGAGCAAAGTCAGCGGGCGTCCACCAGTTACGCATAGCGCCAGTCGAGTCGAATGCCGCGCCATTGTTATCAAAACTATGGCTGATTTCATGACCAATCACAGCGCCAATCGCGCCATAGTTGTAAGCGGCATCGGCCTTAGCATCGAAGAATGGCGGTTGCAAAATACCCGCGGGGAAGTTAAGCGCATTCTGCACGGGCAAATTCACCGCATTCACCACTTGCGGCGTCATCCACCACTCGCCTTTATCCATTGGTTTGCCAATCTTGGCTAACTGGTGGCTGTACTCTACTTTTTCGCCATTGATGGCATTGGCGTAGGCATTGGTCGCAGTCATTGCATAGCTGTCGTAATTGCGCCATTTGTCGGGATAACCCACGCCCACCGCCATCGTTGCCACTTTTGCAAGGGCTTCTTTCTTGGTTGAAGGGTCCATCCAATCGAGTTTTTCCACTCGCTGACCGAAAGCGGTCACTATGTTATCCACCATAGCGCTGACTTCTGCTTTGGCCGAAGCGGGGAAATATTGCTCGGCATAGGCATGGCCTACGGCATCACCTAAATATTGGTCGAGTGCCGCTAAGGCACGTTTATCACGGCTGCGCTGCTCTGGCGTGCCAGAAAGCTTAGTGCCATTAAAGGCAAACGAAGCGTTGTCGATAGCCGATGGCAACACATCAGCATGGCTGTTGATATGGTGGAACACGAGCCAATCTTTCCATGCTTCTAAAGGCTCAGAGGCCACAAGCGCAGAAAGTCCCGTAATCGCCGTCGCATGGTAGGCCGCAAATTTAGGCTGATTACCCAGTTGCGCCGACGCTAGAAAGGCAGTCCAATCGATGCCCGGTGCTTTGGCATCAAAGTCAGCACGGCTCCATACCCCCGAAGACTGAGTAAAATCTTCGCTTGCTTCACGGCTGGCGTGGGCTGCGGCAATCTTGTTTTCAAGGGCGAAAATACGATCGGCACGAACAGCGGCATCGCTCACACCCGCATCTTTGAGCAAGGTTTCAATGTAAGTGCGGTAAGCGGTGCGAATGTCAACCATTTTAGGATCGGCAGACAGGTAATATTCACGCTCAGGTAAGCCTAAACCGCCCTGTAAAAAGTAAGGTAAGACTTCGCCCGGCGTTGCTAAACCTTGGGTGACGAAGATCCCAAATAGGTTTTCGGTATAAAAGTCGGTCGCGTTGAGAGGATCGACATCCGCGCGCAGGTTTCCGCCTAACGCCGCAGATAAATCCTGCTTGCTCGCAATGGCCTCATAACGGGCAATATCCGCCTCGGCAGGCTTCATTCCTGCGGCATCAATAGCAGCGGTATCTGTGTAAGCCTTGTAGAAATCGGCGATACGCGCTTCGTCGCTCCCCGCCGCATGTTGCGCTTTCACCAGATCGGCAATCAAACTGGTTTTATGCTTTTCGGTTGCTTCAAAGGCAACGAGGAAAGCGCCAGTGCTGGAGCGATCGGCTGGGATCATCGTCGTTTTCATCCACTCGCCATTGGCGTAGGTATAAAAATCATCCCCTGGTTTTACCGTTGGCGTCATAGCCGCGACATTAATGCCAATCGGCATTTGAGCCGCAACGTCTTGACTTTTTGGTGCGTTTTCGCTGGTTTTAACTGTGTTTTCTGTGGTGTTATCACTGCAAGCAGTGAGCCCAGCCAGTACTGAAGTTGACAGTAACAGCACGGGAATAAGACGGTCCGACATGAATGACTCCTCTCTTTTTTATTATTGTATTTATAGTGTGATTGCTAAGTTTGGCAGTGTAACTGGCACTGAATGAAGAAGTAAAACAAAGCCAATTTTTATGATAGAAAGTTAATGCAAACAATTTGAGCCAGACGCTGAAACACGCAGCTTAGCATCATCACGACCGCGCTCAACTGCAGGCACAAAAAAGCCGACGCTATGTCGGCTTAATCAAGTTTGGCTAACGACTACTTTATAATTTGATCTGAGTGTACTGAGTCCACGCAAGCACTTGTCCCATCTGAGGAATGATCCATACTGCCGTGTGCTCATTTTGATAAACACGATAATAAAATAAATCTTCATCACGGATATCATGCTTACGAATTTCACGGTAGAACTGCATAGCAGAATGGCTGACTTCATCCGGTTTTGTCAGTTCTTTTTGTAACACTTTAACGTGAAAAACATCGACTTTAAGGTCATCAATTGTGGTCTGGTACTGCTCAAACTCACCGCGGATAGTGTATTTAATCGGCGTAGTTAAACAATCTTGATCTGTAATACAGGAGGTTGAATAAAACTTACCCTTATTTTGCCCTTCATAGACCAGAGACATACTGAGATCGTTACGAACTAAGAGTTCGCCCGCGACGGGAAAATAAATATCCGCATGGTAATTGTGCTCAAGTAACTCACCCATTCCTTTATCATCCGCAGGGAGGACAATACGGTTATAGCGAATGCGCTGCTCCATTATTTGGCTCAGCGGAATGAACTCCGCCATATTTAATCCTGCGGGTTTTGCATCTATCGCCGTGATATTGATGATGCCGTGACCACTGCAGGCATCGGCGTCCAGTTCAGGGCAAATCGCCATCGAATAATTTTTGCCATCAGTTGAGGTAAATGCACTGAAGTAATTCAGGTTATTGATGTGATTTCCCTCTGGCGCTAAATGTTTTTGCCACCATGAAGGATGTAAACGATCCTCATCACCAATATAGAAGGTTCGCGCCGTCCCCAGCGTGCCACCAATATTGAGGCTGATATATTTATCGGCATGCCATTTAGCCACCTGTTTAACCACCGCATGGTGGTCGCTCACATACCAAACGATTGCCAAGATAGCGCACAAGAGGGCAATACCAGCAACTTTAGTCCAAACCGACACCCCCACTAAGGCATCACGAATTGCATTCGCATCATTGATCGCCAACATCTTTACATGGGATTGTTCAGAGATATGCAATTGATAACCGCGGCGTGCCACGGTTTTAAGCTGCACTTCGGTATAGGGTTCGAGCTTTTTACGTAAGGTACTGATGCATTGCGTTAAAGAGGTAGGAGCAACCACCCTTTCAGGCCAGCCGACCTGTAGCAATTCTTCCTTAGTAAAAATGGCATTCGAGGATGATAACAGCAGCACTAATAAGGCCGTTTCGGAAAAAGTCAGGCTGATGGTTGTCCCATTCACATGATCGACTAATTCCTTAGCCTGTTCATCTAACATTAAATAAGATGTGATTTTATGCATGTTAAACGCCTGAAAGATCAGCCAATACTGATAAAGTTTGATTACACTAACAACATGCAATCATCATGTGACATTGTTTCTTTCCAAGAAAACGATGATATGCAATCACCAAGTCAAGATGGTTTATTTTACCTTTTAACAACATATAAGAGTGTGACTCTATACTCAGTTTAGTCATTGTTTAATAAGTACAAAGTTAGACTAATACAGAGGTCGCTAAACTAGATTTCTTGGTATTTAAAGATCCAAGAACAACACAAAAGTAATGCACCAATCCAGCCACCCAGCAAACCATACATTAAGGGTAAGCCCAGCCCAGTTTGAGCAAGCAGAGTGAGACTACTTTTAGCCACGAGTGTATCCGAGGGAGTCGCGAGTAAATTTAAAGCACGGAACAGATCAGTTGGGTTCAACAAAATCAGTAGATTGAATACAGTACGATTAAACATCTCACTCATTCCAACCACTGCACTGAGTAAAATCAGATCATAAACCAGCACAAGCACAAACCATAAAATGAGTAATATCCCCAGTGCCTTGGCTTTTTCTCGCACACACAAGCTAACCCAATAACCCAAGAGCACGAACACTAATGACAGTAAAATACTGCTCATAATCAAATGGGTAAACCCGATCGCTATGGATAACTGGGCCTGAGTATCGCCCAGTGATATCAGTATTAATCCTGTTAAACCAAAGCCCAAAATGCAGGCAATGGTCATCACGCAGGCATGGCCTAAAAACTTGCCGCACACCAGATGCCAACGTGCTAATGGATAGGTCAGCAGTAACAACAGAGTGCCGGATTCTTTTTCACCAACAAAGCTGTCATAACTCAACAAAATCGCACCTAAAGGGAGCATAAATACCGATAAAGTGACTAACCCAGAAAGGATCTGGGCAGGCTCAAATACCACTAAGTTGCCGGACACAGCGCTGCCCATAAAACTCACACACAGAGATAGCAGCAACAAGATTCCCGCCATCATCCATAACCAACGATTACGTAAATTATCCTTAAACTCTTTGGCGGCTATGGTGCTCACTATACTCATGGCACTTAAACGATGGTGCAAAACCTCGGAACGGTTCATAGGACTGATTCCAAATTAATCGCCTGATTTATATCGGTTATGTTAATAGTCTTTGTGGGTATTTTTGACGACTGAAGGGGGCAAAGACTTTCCATGTAATGATGAAACACACTCTGCAAACTAGGAGGTTCAATAGAAAAATCCCCCACGGGCACTTTTTGTAATAAGTGATTTAACACGGCTGACTTTTGCTCCTGTGACACAGCGAGCGTGAGTCCCTGCCCCGCGTTTGCCTTAACACATGCCGCTAAAATGGGATCCGCTAGCAATGCTTGCCTTTGAGTATTAGATAGAAAATGCAACAAGATATGATTTGGCAACTGAGTCGCCGCCCTCAGGGAAGTTAAGCTTCCCGAAGCTAACATTCGTCCTCTACCTAAGATCAAAGCGCGATCCATCTGATCTTGTACTAATCCCAACTCATGGGTACTGATAATAATGGCGCAGCCCTGCGCCCTGAGCTGAGCGATTTTTTGATACAGGAAAGCCGATGCCAAGGGATCTAAACCAACTGTCGGTTCATCGAGTAACAGTACCTTAGGCTCAGCCAATATCGCCTGCGCGAGCCCAAGACGTTGCCGCATCCCCTTAGAAAAAGTACTCAAACGCTTATCTTTAGCGGCCTCTAAACCAAATTCAGCAAGTAATTCATGCACTTTAGGCAAGGCAACGTCCTTAAGCTTAGCGAAATATCGCAGCAGCTCATTGGCGGTCATATTGTCATAAAAACTCACATTTTCAGGTAAATAGCCTAAAGACAAACTCTGCCGCACTTGTTGGGAGCTCACACTATGACCTTGAACTTGGAGCAGGCCACTTGTGGGGGTAAGTAATCCCAAAATAAGCTTGAGTAATGTAGATTTACCCGCACCATTATGCCCAAGGAGTGCGATCACTTGACCCGCTAACACCTCAAAACTCACATCATCCAGAGCCTTAAACTTGCCATAGCATTTACTGATATTTGTCGCTTTAACAACCACATCAGCACTCGCTATAGGCTTATTTGCTGAGCAGGTCAAAGTTTGATGATTCATCGCGAACCTCCATCAATCAGTACGTGCGCGCCACTTTGCATTAGGGGAAAACTATCACTTATACCGCTCGTCACTTGGGGTTTAAATTGGCGTTCCACCCAGCGCAGTAACAACACAACGGGGCTTTCCATCAACAGTTTGGCTTCAGGATAAAGCCAAAACAGTTTATCTAAACTATCATTCGGCCTATGGACAATATCCCCTAATCCATCGCCATTCAGATCCCAACCTTGATATTCCGACCAGTAATTCCCCTGCCCCTGATAACTCCATTCAAGTTGAGTTTCTCCGACATATTTGACTTGGGTTTGATTGGCCATAATACGATTATGCCAAAGGCGATTTTCCTCTCCGCCCATGGCCATACTGATCCCAGTATCGCTGTGGCTAAACTCGTTATCTTGAATACGGTTATGTTGAGCGGCGTAAATAAAAATACCTTTCCCTTCATTGCCAAGCTCCACAGTGCCCTTAGGGTTATGGATTTGACTCGCAACATTGGCTTGCACATGGGATGCCTCAGTAATGTTGAGCAAAATGCCAAAGTCCCGCGCCTGAGTCACACGGTTGTGGTGCAGGTAAATATGGGTTGAATTCATTAGGGCATAACCGCCATCGACGGCAATCGCTTGGTTTTGCCACGCTTCGTCGGCTTGGGTATACATATAGTGAATACCATATTGCAGCTTAGTGAATTGATTTTCATAAATGCGGCTGTGGGTAACGGACTCTAAATACACACCATCACGGACAAAAATCAGCTGATTTCGGTCAATTTGTGGCGAATTAACATGCTTAAGATAAATGCCATCACCCCGATCAAGCACATGAATGGCACCGTTGCCACTAATACTATTGTCCGTGATGATGGGCGAGTTTAGCTGTTCGCCATAAATACCAAAACCATCACCCACCAAGCGGTTTCCCTTAATCTGCACATGATCCGCCCCTTTTTTGAGTAAAATGGCGGCATCACGGTAATACAGATCCCGTCCCCAGTGGCGGATATTTAGCCCTTCAATACTTACCTGAGGTGCCTCAATGACCAATGCACTGCCTTGGCGCAGTGCATCTAATGTCGCGCCTATTTCCCCCTTTAGCGAAATGGATTTCGTCACCTTAAAGGAGCCTTCATACACCCCAGTGGCTAGCGCTAAGGTGTCACCTGCTTGGGCTTTGTTAAGGGCAAGGGTGAGTGAATCTGTATCTGTTACCCGAATGAGTGCTGCCCAACTAGCAAAAGAGGCAAAACACAGCAGCCCAATCAGCAATAGATGCGGCTTCATCATCACAACCTTATTTATCACCCGCGAGCAGTTCTAAGGTAATGTCATCAAATCTCAGCACTCGGCCGCCGTATTCCTTAGCAAAGGCTTCGGCGGCAGCTTTGGTACTAAAAGGGGCAACGGCAGGTCCCATCACAGCTTTCTTAGTCGTACCGTAAACATAGAAGGCATTTTGAGCATCAATAAAGGCGCCATCGTCAGGTTGATCCCAATCGGTCGTGCCCGCGTCATGCACCATCATGTAATCAATTTGTCTTTTATTTTCAGGCTGTAATGCAAAGTTAAACATATCGCGGCTAGAACAAAACTTAGGTACCGTTTTCTCAGCCTTGAGATGCACTTGCCCTTTAGGTCCGGGATATTTAGTGATCACCATGCCGCATAAATGGCAACGGTCATGCTCGTGGATCATCTCGGCTTTATGAACATGGTCTGTGGCCTCGCTTTTATTACAGCCAAATAGCAAGGGCACTAACAGCAACAATGCATAGTATTTCTTCATCCTATTTATCCTTTTATTAAAATATCAACGCCTCGCCAGATTCCTTGCAGGGACAGATCTTTACGGCGAGGGTTGATAGAAACGGGTTTCATCTTTCATTCATTTTGCTTTGTGCATTTGCAATCGCATTATCGATTGCTTCACGGTTGATACTGTCCCCATTGTGTTTGAGCAGGAGCTGCCAATGGTCAATGGCCTCTTGGTTACGAGCATGCAAGTAAGCATCTGCCGCGAGTAACATATGGGTTTGAGGCTCAAAGGGAGAGAGTGCTAATGCTTTGGCAATCACCTCTTGGGTTTCAGGTGTCATTTGCCGAAGCTCACGGTAATAAAGCGCGTTAGCTTTTGCCCCTAACACTTCGGCATCTTCTCCCCCTATTTCGAGTAATTTATCTAAGGTCAGCACCGCATCTGAGTACAAACCTCCCGCATTGTAAGCCTGAGCTAATGACATAAGTGCCAAGGTGTTTTGCGGCTCACTCTGAGCCCAACGACTGGCTTTGGTAATCTCGGCCGCCACTAAATAATCAATATTTTCATCAATCCGACCTTGATCCCAATCCCTAAAACGGCCTGTTTGACTGTAGATAGCAAGGGTAAGCAGCACTAGGACGATTCCCATCGCAAAGGGCACCTTGCTCGACATGTTTGGCAACTGTGCGATTCCCATTACTAGGTTTAGACGCATGTGCTGCCAGTAAATATAAGCAACAAACAACAGTAAACTGATGCCAGTGCCTAGTCCTAAGCTCACCATTCCAGTCTCCATTTCACTCTCCAAACAACTCGTTTTAGGAGCCAGATTAACCGTGTGCAGGCATCATCTTTTTATTTTTCATCTCTTTCATTTCGCTGGGTTTCTCAATATTTTTCAGTTCAATTTCAAAGATAAGTGCTGATTCAGGAGGGATAATACCTACGGCTTCAGTGCCATAGGCAAGGCTTGCTGGTACCACAAAACGGTATTTAGACCCCACAGGCATCAACTTTAATCCCTCTTCCCAAGCGGGGATCACCGACATTAATGCAAACCGAGTGGGCTCTTTACGTCCAACCGTATTTTCAAACTCAGTCCCATCGATAAGAGTGCCAACATAGTCCACTGTGACCACATCTTCTGGATTGGGTTTATGACCTTTACCTTGGGTTAAGACTTCGTATTGAAGACCAGAGGCGGTAACTTTAACGCCAGACTTTTTTTGATTTTCAGCAAGATATGCCGCACTTGCCTTTTTAGTTTCTGCCATTTGTTTTTCAGCAACGACAGTTCTTGCGGCATTGAGTTGTTCTGCTCTTTGGTTCAGGTAGGTCAGCACTTCTTCGTCGGTTAATTGCTGTTTATCTTTAAGCGCATCCACAAAACCTTGCACGACTAAGTCGACATTCACCTCTGAGCCTAATTCAACTTGGTTGTAGACTTGACCAGAAATGTAATTACCAATAGAAGCGCCAATGCTGTAAGAGGTTTTATCTGCATCGGTTTTCAGACTTGTGCCGGCAAAACTGGCTACCGAAACAAATAATGCGGCGCAGGTCGCCACTGTGATGCTTTTGGGGATAAAAGAAGTTGGCATACGTGTTTTCATTTTATGTTCTCTACAATGTTAACCCTGTGGGTTTCGCCTTTTGGCCCTGCAAACCAAACCGATAAAACATCGGTCCTGTGTGTTACTAAGGTTTTTCTGTTACTCGACCTGACATACGCCAGCCATAAATACCATCGGCCATATGACGCACACCTGTGTAACCTAGCTTCATGGTTTCTCTCGCCGCCATATTGCTGCTGGTGCAAAGGCGGTTAGCGCAGTAAAACACCATGACTGCATCTTTATTCTTTGGAAGTAACTCTCTCCAATTCTGAACATTGAAAAAAACTGCTCCGGGGATAAAACCTTCTGCCCATATCTCCAGTGTATTTACGTCGAAAAAATAAACGCCTTGTTTGCCGACTAAGGTTTCCGCTTCCATCATCGAAATGGGATTTAATTGGATTTCGTTATAGGGCACTTCAGACATTTCTGAACCACCACCGGCGATGACTGGCATCGCAGTCACGCCTAAGGCCAACACCATCAATATTCGGCTTACACTTTGACGAAGCATGTTATGCATAATTAGGCTCTCATATTCCCCGACACCCAAAGGTGTCGGGGATAACTAGGACTCAAGTTAAACTATATTTTCTTCGCACTCAGCGCATTACCATCAATGATTGCTTGGGCTTGGGTCACATAGGTCAAGGCGGCATCTAAGCGTTTTTGTGAGTAACGCGCACCATGAACACCCCATGAACCATCGGCTTTAATCAGCTTGAGGACATCTTGAGCTTTATCGGTCAACAACAGCACTTGCGTCTTATCTTCTACCGATAACTTCGCCATATTGGGCGACTTATCGATGCTAATAAGGGCTTTTTCTACTTTGGCATAGGTTTCTTTCACTGGTTTTTGCCACTTCTGAACTTTGCCGTAGATTTGCTGTTGATCTTTAAAGTGCAGACCCTCACCCAACTTAGATTGGAATTGGCTATGGCAACCTTTGTTATCCACTACATCGTGATCAGAAGCGGAAGTACGAGCACAGGTCCACATGAGATCGAGGTAGTTATGGCCATTTTCGTCCTTCGCCACAGTCCAGCCCTTAGTGGATGAGTCGCGAGACTTACCTTCAGGTGGGTTAAGTGTCTTACGCAATGGATCAACATCGATTTTCCACATGTGCGACTTACGAACGTTGTCGAAACCGGCCATATCAGGGAACTGGATCGCGGTGAAGTTTTCACAACTACCCATGTTTGGCATATGACAGCTTTGACAAGTTTGTTTACTGTGGGTTTTGGTATTACTCGCAATTTCAGCCTGTGCCGTATGGCAATCGGTACATTCTTTGATGAGTTTTGGTTTAGTAATACCGGATTTCCAATCACCATCAGTCACTTCGTGTGGATCATGACAGGTAGAACAACGCATACCCTTATCGTAGTGAGACGAGGCAAACATTTGCGAACCTTCTGTACCACAAGATGGGCACGAAGATTTCATCTTCACGTTAAAGGCATATTCCAGTTTTTCTTTACCCTGTGGGGTTTGCGCAAGTTCTTCTACGAAGTTAAAACGCTGGTGACAACGCTCACAGTTAGAAGGCATACCACCACCGATACCGCCGTCTAAATGACCACCTGCGCCATGACACTCTTCACAGGTAATACCGAGTGACACTGTATGTTTTTGGAGCTCTTTAGGATTACCAAGGGCTGCAAAAAACTCATCTTTAGTTTTAAAATCAAACTTAAAGGTGTGGCACATTTCGCAATAGGAACTCGCAGGTTGGAATAAGAATTCCTTCTCGTATTTAGCACCATAGGAGCTCATACCCCATTGGTGTGAACCACTCGCGCCAAAATCTTCCATTTTAGTTGGAAATTCAGGAATAACTTTCTGAATTTTCTTCGCCATTTCAGGGGTTAACCATTCAGCCCAACCACGGGAGAATTGGTTACCACCGGCGACCATAGTGCCAGTACCATCTTTGAGTAAACCGTCTTTCACATGGAAAGTACCGCGTACTAAGTAGCTATCGATAAAGCCGTATTTGGTTCTTGGTGTTCCCACCGTCGCATAAATTGCATCAGGGGTAATGCCGTCTGGCAGGATAGAAGTATCCTTAGTGCCATACATGGTTTTGTTTAAATCGTTATCGACTTCGGGATGACTCCCCGGAAAACGTAAGGTTTTTGAATGACGTGAACGTTTCCACTTTTCATATTGTGGACCGTGGCACTCACCACATTTTTCAGGACCAACAAACTTATTTGGGAAATCCAAAATCGACTTGGCACCGAGGCGATATTGCAATGCCATAGGGCGATTGCCCTCTTGATGTTGGCTATATTTTTGGCTATCACCACCGTGTAAGTATTCTTCACCACGGTCACTGACCTTATAGGTTCCTTTTAAACGACCTTGCTCGGCATATTTAAATACCGGATGATTTTCAAAAAGAAAATCAAACAACTCTTTTTCCTGAACAATATAATCCTGCAGTGTTCTTACACCACGGGATTCTAGTGTTAGATCGGGATTAGCCATAATTCCCTGAGCTTCCGCACTCATTTGTTTATTACCATAGCCAGGCTTTACCTCGCCCGGTTTAGCATCGGATGCTATTCCGGCCACACTGACGATAGTACCTAAACAAAACAGCACGCTGAGTGCTATTTTGGATTTCCATCGTTTCATCATTCACTCCTAATTATCATTAGTTTTTTATTTTCTACTGAACCTAACTGCTCACTGAACGACATAAACAATTGACCAGTTACAGCATGGTGGAGGCAAAAAACCATTAAAAATCAGAGCTAGAGCACACTAAATTCCCGCTGATAAATCAAGATGAATAAAATCAATTAAAATAAATTAAATACAATAACTTACAAATTTAATGTCATTTATTTTTTAGAAGTTAAAAAGCACATTTCAGTTATAAAAAAAACTAAAAATGCATTTGATTTTTCAAAAAAATATCAAGCGTAAAAAGGAATGATTTAATAACGGATAAGATCACATTATTAAATGCAAAACTCGACTAATCTTAAAATCAACAGTGATTAAACCTCGTGATTAAACTGACTTTTTCCAACAAGGTCTTATATGTAAATTTAAAATTACAAGAAAACAACTCAAGTTGATGAGCGAACTTAATAAAAATCAGCATGTGAAAATCACACGGGTAAAATAGCCAACTGTAAACACTATATTACCGCGACCACATTATTCTAAGGCATAATAAATGACAACTATGCTTCCAGAAATTGGACATATATTACTGATCATCAGTAGCGTATTGGCATTATTTTCTGCAACACTGACCTTAATTGGTGTTAAGCAGAATAATGCCTATCTGGTGGGATTAAGCCCGACACTCTTTAGAGCCATATTTACCTCAGTATTTACTTCACTTCTTTGCTTAATTTATTGCTTTATGACTGATGATTTTTCTGTTGCTTATGTCGCAAACCACTCGAATAGCCAATTAGCCTTGGGTTATAAAGTGGCCGCCGTTTGGGGCAGCCACGAAGGGTCAATGCTGTTTTGGATATTTGCGATTGCCCTTTGGGGCGCGATCATCAGTTATCGCATAAAGATGGCGGATTGCACTCAAGATAAGGCCAGCGATAAATACCAAGACGCCCTGTATTTTGCGAGGCTGTTGGCCATTTTGGCATTAGTGATCCTTGGTTTTAACCTATTTTTACTCTTTACCTCTAATCCCTTTGCCCGCTTATTACCTAACATTCCGATTGAAGGGCGAGATCTTAACCCCATTTTGCAAGACATAGGACTCATACTGCACCCCCCCATGCTCTTTCTTGGCTATGTAGGCCTTACGGTTTGCTTTGCCGCAGCGTTAGCATCACTGCTCGGTGGTGGTTTTAATACTCGCCAAATTAGCTATTTACGACCTTGGGTATTATTAGCGTGGGTGTTTCTAACGGGCGGCAATGCCTTTGGATCTTGGTGGGCCTATAACGAACTGGGTTGGGGTGGTTGGTGGTTTTGGGATCCTGTCGAAAATGCCTCCTTTATTCCTTGGCTTGTGGCAACAGCATTAGTGCATTCCCTCATTCTCACTCAACGTACTCATGGCTTTAAACTGACGACTTTACTGCTGTGCTTATTGGCATTTTCACTCAGTTTACTCGGCAGCTTTTTGGTGCGTTCCGGCATAGTGCAATCAGTACATGCCTTTGCCGCCGATCCGACCCGTGGCATGTCAATCCTCTGCTTATTAGTGATTTTTGTTGGGGCTGCGTTACTCATTTTTGCACTCAAAGCCCATCATTTAAAACAGGATGTGACTTTCGCGCTTTTCAGTAAGGAAACGCTGTTACTGCTCGGGATCGTTATCTTAGTCGTAGCAGCGTTTTCCGTATTACTCGGTACATTTTACCCTTTGATCTATGAGCTGCTCGATTTAGGTACACTTTCAGTGGGGGCCCCTTATTTCAACGCTATATTTGTCCCCCTCACTTTCTTGCTTGTCCTGTTAATGGGCATTGCGCCCTTAGTGCAATGGCAAATAGCGCAATGGCAAAATGCCTCAAAGACTCGTATTACTTCCCTGCTCATTCCTAGCCTAGTGATATTAGCCGTCGCAGGCTGGGTAAGCTTACAAGCCGCCTCGGGCAGTAGCTTATTTTTACTCCTTGGCACTGCCGCAGCACTTTGGTTGCTGGTGTGTTTATTGCTCACGATATTGGTAGCCTCGGGATTGGGTAGACGAGTATATGCCCATCAATTAACCCAAAACCGCAGTGAGCACGGCTTAAATCCTCCCGTTAAGTCATCAAAACAAGGGTTTGTCGCCATGCTATTCGCCCACTTTGGGGTGGCTATCACTATTATTGGTGCAACATCCGTCTCTTTTTTTGAACAGGAAGCCCTACTGCGAATGGGGCCTGGTCAAGGTAAGCCTTTGGCGAGTTATATCTTAGTGTATGAAAGCACTGAGAATGTTGAAACCAACAGCTTTACCGCCATTCAGGCCAATATCTGTATCCGCGATGCCGCGAATGATGAACGGGTTTTAGGCTATATCACACCACAACGCCAAACCTTTAAAAGCAATGGGATGGAAATGTCCCACGCGGGTATCGACCACGGTTTATGGCGGGATATTTATGTGTCCATGGGGCTGCAATTAAGTGACAGCGAATATCTTATCCGCATCAGCTATAAACCCCTTGCGAGTTGGATCTGGCTGGGCGCCATATTAATGATGCTAGGTGGGGCGATTGCCGCTTGGCCTACTCGCCATTTTAGCTATCAAGCTGATTTAACAACCTTAGTTAACCTATCCCATCACAAACCACAGGAGACACTTGCCTAATGAATCCAATATTGCGCTTTTTAGTCTTACTGCTCCCTATCTCCTTATGTGGGATAGGTATCCCATGCTTATCCGTAGCGCAAACTCAGCCCATATCAAGCCTTTCCTACCAGCAACAGGCAATAGATATCAGTAAAGTGCTGCGTTGCCCTATGGCGACGAATCAAAGCCTATTTGAATCACAGGCGCCAATCGCCCACGAGCTCAAAGCACAAATATTCTCGATGCTGGAACAGGGGCAAAGCCAAGATGAGATTATCGATTTTATGGTGCAACGCTATGGTCAAAAAATCCGTTATCAACCTGAATTTAAGGCCTCCACCTTCGCACTTTGGTTTGGGCCACTGCTGTTATTAGTGCTTGGTGTTGGGTTGTGTCTCGCATTGGTAACCCGTAGAAAAACACAAACGACTATTTGAAGTAAAGGATAACCAGATGAAATTACAATATTTTCCCTTTGTTCTACTGGCGTGTTTGGGTCTGTTTTCTAATAGCAGCTCAGCCCACTCACTAGACAATAAACTCTACAGTACGGGAGAGCCCCTCCCTAAGCCCCTTGTGATGACTGGTTTTATAGAAATGCAGCACGCACGCGGCGTACCAGAAGTTCCCTTTATTGATGAATCAGGACAAACCCAAACCCTAAAACAGCACCAAGGAAAATTGGTTTTAGTTAATCTTTGGGCAACCTGGTGCGCCCCCTGTTTAAGGGAAATTCCAGAACTCCAAAAACTTAAGCAGCAGTATCAAGGGAAGAATATCGCCATCATTCCAATCTCTATCGATGAAGAATCTAAAGATGTACGCCCTTTTCTTAACCAACATGGCTTTAGCGGCTATGCCACTTGGCTTGACCCGGAGCAAAACATAGAACAAATCATTCCCGCGAATGTCGTACCCGCCAGTTATATTTTTGATGCTAAAGGTAATCTTGTCGGTTTTGTGCGGGGATATCTCGATTGGGCTGATAAAGACGTTGGCCCTTATCTTGATCAACTGATTGCAAAATACGGCCAATAATCACCAAGTAACACAGGCTCACAATATATTTCTCCATTCGGTCATCCGCCAAAATTTACCGAAACCCGCTGCCGCCTATTTGGCTGCGGGTATTTTTATCTCTGCCCCATCTTTGTATTCTGCGACGCATTTCTTTAAAATTGCCGCCAAACTCTTTATTTCAAGGCAAATCAGATGAAACTCACCCGCTTAACTCAACCTATTTATGACCACTTATATCGTGATATCAGTGAGTTTCGTAGCACCTTCGACTTGCCCGTTAATGATGTTGATTCTTTAGATGACAAGGCCGACACCTTACATACTTCACTGATTATTGAGGAGTTAACTGAACTTGCAGAAGCCGATAGCCGTATCGAACAGGCCGATGCCATAGTCGATTCTGTATACGTGTTAATGGGGCGTTTGGTGCATTTAGGCGCACAGGCCATGACCGACAGACTCGAAATCAGTTACCTGATTGACTTGTTGCTTTGCGTGGCTCAAAACCGTGAAATCGACTTTATTAGCTGCTGGGATGAAGTCCACTCGAGCAATATGAGTAAAGTGTGCCGTAACGAGCAAGAACTTGCCGAGACCATAGCCTTCTATGCCAAGCAAGGTGTTGAAATTGTCGGTAGTCAGCAAGGTGATTTCATCATAGCGAAATGCGCTAAAGATGTGGAAATGGCAGGTAAAGTGGTTCGCCAAGGTAAGGTACTAAAATCGGTTTACTACCGCCCAGCGGATCTGACAACACTGGTTAAAGCCTAGATTTTATAGCTTTTTTAAGAGCCTGTTATTTGCAGGCTCTTATTTCGCCAAGGCAATTATCTCGCCTAAGCGATTATCCAGCAGTAATGACTTTTCAGCGTGTGTTTTAACGAGGCAATCCGTATGAATCCAGCAAAAGTCGTGCGTGCTGAGGTTAAGCAATTGACTGATTTACCAAATATTGGCAAAGCTTGTGCGGCGGATTTACGTTTGCTTGGCATAGATAAGCCTGAGCAACTGCTGGGGCAAAATCCCTACGACTTGTATCGAACCCTGTGTAACAAAACGGGCAAAAGACACGACCCCTGTATGCTCGATGTGTTTATCTCCATCACCCGTTTTATGGCAGGTGAAGATCCTAAACCTTGGTGGTTTTACACCGATGAGCGCAAAAATACCTTAGAGAAATGATGCTTTAGCGACTATCTATCCGCCTGTTTATCCAATGGTATCGTTTCGGGCTCTTCCCTTAACCACTCACGCCAAATGGCCACCAGCAGGGCCATCAATACAGGACCAACAAACAAACCGACAAAACCCATGGTTTTTACGCCGCCGATCAGACCGAAAAAAGTCGGTAAGAAAGGCAATTTAATCGGCCCACCGACAAGATTAGGCCTTAAGGTTTTATCGACAATAAACAGCTCTATGCTGCCCCAAAGAAACAAGCCGACACCCGCCGTCATATCGCCAGTGCCGACAAGATAGAGTGAAATCAAGGTAAACATGGTTGGCGCGCCGCCGGGAACCAAGGCCATAAAGGCGGTTAACACCCCAAAAGCCACGGCCGAAGGTACTCCCGCAATCCAATAGGCAATCCCCAGCACTATGCCCTCACCAATTGCGATAAGCGTCATACCTATCACGGTAGAACTGACTGTTGCAGGCACCACACGGGAAAAACTATGCCAGCGAGCAGGCAACACTCGCTCACCCACGATATCCAACTGTTTAGCCACTTGCGGACCATCTTTATAGAGGAAAAACAAAGTGATCAGCATAAAAAGTAAGGTCAATAACAACCCTAAAGTATTCCAACCCAATTGCAGCACCCAACGGGAAATGCCACTCAAATTCTGGCCACTAATGGCACTGATAATTTGGCCTAATTCATGGGGTTCACCAATAAACTGCTGCCATTGCAGGGTTAACCATTCACCCATCCAAGGTAAATCTTTGATCCACAAGGGCACGGGCGAACCGTGTTGGTTAGTAAACACCAACCAATCAACCCAAGTTCTAATCTCTTGTAACGCATAGGAAAATACAAACACAAGCGGAATAATCAGCCCGAGCACAATACAACATAGGGCAATGGTTGCCGCCAACGCCGAGCGACCACCGCATTTTGCCAATAGTTTTTGATAGAGAGGCCAACTTGAAAAACACACAATCAATGCAGCTAAGGCGGGCACTAAAAAATCGATAAAAAAGAATACGCCAGCACACAAGAGCAAAACCAACAAACTACGACCAATAGCGGCATTACTGAAAATCGGCGTCATAGTGCTAAAACCCCCCACAATAAAATTCAACGATAAAATGGAAAACACTCTGCATTACACCAAACAAGGTTAACGCTTAACCAACTCGTTCTACGAATCAGTTTATTGCGCAGTGCTTCCCATGGGCAATGACTTTAACACCGAATATTGAGCTGTGTATCTATTCAATCTTTGAAGACAAAAAGCCTTTGGATATCTATCAAAGGCCTAACATTTGGAATGAGCTTATTGAGCCGAAAGCTGCTCAACTAATTTCTCTGGCTGGCTAAAATCGGTAATACGCTGAATAACTTTACCATCCTTAACCCACAGTAAAGTAGGAATATTGCGGATTTTAAAATGATTAAATAACACACCTAATTCATCGATACTAAAATCGACTTGAGTTTGATAAAGCTGCTTAAAATCTTCGAGCGCTTTATTGTCTGTCCACAAGTGATTGACCACACCGTGCCACGATTTATTAGGCACTTTTTGCGCGAGATTATTTAAACCTTTTTGAACGGCAATACACTCTTTAGACATTTCTGGGCGGCTATCAGCCAAATACCAATCACACCATGTTGCGGTGAAAAAAAGTAAATGCTCACCTTGTTCCCAAGGTTTCAGTAACTTAGCTGTTTGTTCAGCACTGGGTGCCTCCGTTATCTGTGCAGTCAACTCTTGGCCATTCGCCAACATATCGATAAATTTATCTAAATTGGCATCAGACTCATGGCTAGTGTAAACCACATCACCAGCACGATTGATTAATACACTATAGGGTGTACCGACCAAACCTAAAGCCACACCCAGCTCGCCTTCATTATCCAACCACACGGGCATAGTGAGCCCGAAACGCGCGATAACGTCAGCAATCTTAGGTTGCTCTTCATTAATATTGATGTTCACCGCGACGATATTAATCTTGTCCTGATATTTCTTCTGCAGGGCTTCAAAATGCGGCATTTGCTCCATACAAGGTTGGCACCAGGTTGCCCAAAACTTTAGGTATATCGGCTTGTCACCCGCAACACTGGCTAAAGTCACTTGCTGCTGATCTGGATAGGTTTTAAGTGCGATATCTTGATAGGCTTTATTGCCCGCAAACGTAGCAAAACTCATAACGGCAAGGCACATAACAATGATTTTACGTAACAACATATTGCTTTCCTTAAATCTATAGAACACTCGCACCCACGACTATGGGGCGAGTGATTTGCAGCCATTTGTACAGAAAAATATAATTTAAAAGAAGCGGCAGTCTCACCAACAACCAACCTTTAAACGACGAGTATAAACTAACAAGCCGCTAATTTAGCCATATTAAATGTAAGCCTTGATGAGCATACCAATGAGTATTAATAACCTATTCAACAATATCTTAGACCATCAAACCTAACGCCAATTGCCTCGTCAGCTCTGCGGCGGGAATCGCCTGACAGCCGGTTGCATTTTGGCCACACCAAAGTGGGCTAAAATCACCAAATCCTTGTTGTTCAGCGGCGCTTCGCAATACTGCGACGGCACTTGAGGCGAGCGGAAAATCCGGTGCGGCATTATTGATGGGGCCAAGCTCTGCCATAAAACGATTCATAATTCCACGGGCGGGTCGACCAGTGAATAAGTTAGTCAGAGCCGTATGCTGCGCTGCCTCACTTTGCAGGGCGGCGCGGTGAATATCACTGGTGGTGCATTCGGGACAGAGTAAATATGCCGTCCCCACTTGCACCGCCGAAGCGCCCATCGCCATCGCGGCACGCACTGTCTTGGCATCGACTATGCCACCCGCTGCAATAACAGGAATATCAACGGCGGCAATGATTTGCGGCAATAGACTAAAAGTGCCTAATTGCTCGGTTAAATCATCGGATAAAAAATGCCCCCTGTGACCTCCGGCCTCTAAACCCTGCGCAATAATGGCATCCGCACCACGCGCTTCAAGCCATAGGGCTTCTTCTACAGTTGTCGCTGTCGAAATGATTTTTGAACCCCAAGACTTTATCTCCAGCAACAAATCTTCATTCGGTAAGCCAAAATGAAAACTCACCACCTCAGGTTTAAATTTAGCTAACACTTCAGCCTGGGTGCTGGTATATGGCGCGCGTTGTGCCCCCACGGCTTGGCTATCAGGATTGACACCCAACTCAGAAAAATAAGGCGCGAGTTGATTAAGCCATGCGGCTTGTTTCGCTGCTTGCGGTTCAGGTTCGTGATGACAAAAGAAGTTTACATTGATGGGCTTAGTCGTCTGGGTACGAATATGTGTCAAGGCGGTATCTAAGGCTTCGAGGGATAACATGGCGCAGGGCAAAGATCCCAACGCTCCCGCTTGCGACACAGCTATCGCTAAGGCACTGCCCTGAACACCCGCCATCGGCGCTTGAATAATCGGTAATTCGATTCCAAATAATCGGGTTAACTGGCACGGCATACATCACCTCCTTTGACTTGTTATCACTTGATGCTCAATCCTGATATGGCCCCGCGGCTAAACGCTGGGAGATCCACCACAGATTGCCCACGGGATCCCGCACTCCACCTTGGCGATCGCCATAGGGCATATTCGCCACTTCCATCACTAATTCACCCGCAGCGGCGAGTGCCTGAGCCACCGTTTTATCAGCATTTTCCACATATAAATAATAGGATGCGGGCATAGGCGGAAAAGCTTCACTCGCCTCACTCAACATAAATAAACAGTCGCCGATTTGCATCTGTGCATTAGCTATTTTGCCATCAGCCCGACGGGAAATATGTAGCGCTTTAGCATCAAAGGCTTGCTGTAAAAAAACCACTAAACTATCGGCATCAGCGATCATCATATACGGGCTAACCCGTGCAAATCCTGACGGAATAAACATAACGATTCCTTGTTACCTAAGCATGAAATTGATCATAAAAAACCACTATAAGCCAATGACTATAGACTAAGCACTATGGCAAAAACCAGCTGTGGCAATTAAGCCTTAAGCGTGAAATGTAAACTTAAGCATTCAGTGAACAAGTCAAAGCGTAAAGCCTGCTAATGTAAGACGACCCTACAATTTCAACCACTCTGCAGCCAATCATAAAAGTGCCATAACACTTCATGACACTGGTTATTAAGAATAAATCAGCTTTATTTAGCATCGACTTAGCAACTATGGATCATTCATCTATGCTTAATCTATTGTTAACTTAACATGATGATCCTATGCACTTTACTGCATTCTTCGCTTACTCCCTCAGGATTTGCCTCACCTTAATCCTCTATAGTTTCGCCTTTGCAGTGCAGGCAACTTGGTATCCCGCCGATGTGATTGCTGATGGCAAAAAAACGGCATACACACCACTCACTCAAGCCCAAAAAGCATGGCGGATCTGCGCCTTACTTCCCCATGGTAAAGACCAATATTGGTGGGGCGTCGCCTTTGGGTTATCGCAGGAAGCCGAGCGCCAAGGTGTAACTCTCGGCATTTATGATGCTGGAGGATATGACAATATTGAGCAACAAAAACAACAACTCTATGATTGCCAAGCCCTCAAAGCTCAAGCCTATATTATTGCTGCGAATACGGCTGACGGACTGATTGCGGATATCGAACAACTCTCTGATGCGGGCATTCCTGTTATTGATTTAGTGAATGGTATCGCGACCGACAAACTCACGAGTCGCTCCTTAGTCAGCTTTGAAGATATGTCTGCGGCGGCGATTGAGTATATTGCATCGCAGCAACGAGACCCTGTCGATAAAGCGCCTGCGAAACTTAAAGTTGCTTGGTTTCCAGGGCCTAAGGGCGCCTCTTGGGTTATGGCAGCAGAACAAGGATTTAGGCGGGCGGCAGCCAAACAAGAGCTCGACACAATTGAAGGAGGGTTTGGCACTACGGAGTTATTTATTCAAGCTGATTTAGTGCGAAAAGTGCTTACTAAACAAAGTGTAGATTATGTGATCGCCAATGCAGTTGCCGCCACTTTCGCGGCGCGCTATTTAGACGGGCGTAGGAATAAAACGGGAAAAGTCATCGCATTCTACTCAAATGCACAGACCATAGAATTAGTGCAGAAAAAACAGTTACTCGCGACTGTCAGCGACTCACCAGTATTGCAGGCTCGGATTGCCATCGATCTGGCGGTGCGCGCACTCGAAGGTGCGCCTTATCCCCACAAAGTGAGCCCAGTTATCAAGGTCATCTCCCAAGACAACATCCACCAGATTGATTTAGAACAAATATTAGCGCCACAGAATCAGTGGATGATCCATCAGGATCTTCCACAACAAAAATGATGCTCACTAAACTAAATAATCGGCGCCCAGCCCAACAAATAATGCGAGTCCTGCCCAATTGTTATTGAGAAACGCTTTAAAACAAGGGGCTCGTTCGCGATCAAAGATCAGCATTTGCTGGTAAGTACTAAAGCCGACAAAAGTCAGTAAACCTAGGCCATAGAGTAAACCACGATCGGCGCTCCAACCGGCGGCGATAAAACAAGCCAGCGCAGCAAGCTGAAATAAACCTATGATTTGGCGGTCATATTTACCGAACAAAATTGCAGTGGATTTAATGCCCACCTTTAAATCATCATCCCTATCGACCATGGCATACATGGTATCGTAGGCGACAGTCCAAAACCAATTGGCCGCAAATAACCACCAAGCCTCGATGGGCACTTCACCCGTCTGCGCGGCGTAAGCCATAGGGATAGACCAACTCCACACCACGCCTAGAAACATCTGCGGCATATTGGTGATGCGTTTAGTGAAGGGATAAATGATCGTGAGGATAATACCAACAACGGATAATTTAACCACTAATCCATTGAGTAATAAGACTAAACCAAAAGCAGACAAACCTAAAACGACGAACAGTATCAAGGCTTCTTTAGTGCTGATTTCACCACTGGCCAGCGGCCGAGATTTAGTACGTTCCACAAAAGAGTCGAGATCGCGATCGGCATAGTCGTTAATAATGCAGCCACAGGCACGCATGATCACCACGCCAATAATAAAGATGATCAATACCTTAAGATCGGGCATACCACCCGCTGCTAACATTAGCGCCATCAAGCATGGCCACATCAGCAATAGCGTACCTATGGGACGGTCGATTCGAGTAAGACGGGAATACACATCCCACTTTTGCTTTAAATTCATTAACTAGGTACTCCCAATACCCTCAAGTTTCCACTCGTTTTCAGGCTTAGCATCATATACCCATGCTTCTCCCGATGCGAATTCATCCCCTAAAAGCGTGTCACAAAAAGCTGACATTCATCGCGATGATGTCAGTCATCACAGCGCTTCTAAACGAGCGTAAGCCACTACTAACCACTTGCTGCCAAAGTCAGTAAAGCTCACTTGTACTCGCCCTTGGGCACCGCTGCCCTCAAAGTTGGTCACTTTACCTTCACCAAATTTAGGGTGATTGACTCGTTGGCCGACATTAAAACCGGTATCGTTTGTCGCAGCCGATTTTGGGGCGCTAAAACGATTATTCGCCATCGGCGTTGAAACCTGCGCCTTAAGACGAATTTCATCCACATATTGCGGCGGGATCTCTTTGATAAAACGCGACGGCCGAGCGTAATCTTCGCGGCCATAAATGCGCCGCGATTCCGCATAGGTAATGTAGAGTTTTTCCATGGCGCGGGTCATGCCCACATAGCAGAGACGGCGTTCTTCATCGAGTCTATCGCCCTCTTCGAGCGCCATTTTACTCGGGAAGATCCCTTCTTCGACACCCGCCATAAACACCATAGTGAACTCTAACCCTTTGGCAGAATGCAGCGTCATTAGCTGCACCGCATCGGTAAAGGCATCGGCTTGGCCCTCGCCCGCTTCGAGCGCCGCGTGGGAGAGGAAACCGTTAAGTTCGCCCATGTCCTCCAGCTCTTCTGGTAGCTCAAAAGTACGCGCCGCCGTGACGAGTTCTTCTAAGTTTTCGATTCTAGCGTGGGCTTTTTCACCCTTTTCGGCTTCATACATGGCCTTAAGGCCCGACGCTTGGATCACAGTATCGGCCATGCGATACAGCACCATATCTTGGGTGTCTTCACGCAGTGTCATGATTAAGTCCATGAAACCACGCACAGAATTTGCTGCGCGGCCCGCGAGCACTTTCTCGTCGAGCAGACGTACACTCGCCTGCCACAGGGTTAATTCATGCTGGCGCGCGGTGGAGCGTAAAATATCTAAAGTGCGATCGCCAATGCCACGGGGCGGCGTATTCACTACACGCTCAAACGCCGCATCGTCGTCTTTGTTATTAATCAACCGCAGGTAACCCATGGCATCTTTAATTTCTTGGCGTTCGAAGAAGCGTAAACCGCCGTAGATGCGATAGGCTAAGCCTTTGTGTAACAAGGCTTCTTCCAATACCCGCGACTGAGCGTTAGAACGATATAAAATCGCACAATCACTGAGGTTGCCGCCCTTTTCGTGCCAATCATTAATTCGACCGACGATAAAGCGCGCCTCGTCCATTTCATTAAAGGCGCAATAGAGCGAAATCGGATCGCCATCGGCTTCATCCGTCCATAACTCTTTGCCCATACGCTCTGGGTTGTTGGCGATCAAGGCGTTGGACGCTTTAAGAATATTGCCCTTAGAGCGATAGTTTTGTTCGAGGCGAATCGTGGTCGCCGTCGGAAAATCTTTTAAGAATCGATGTAGGTTTTCAACCTGAGCACCACGCCAACCGTAAATCGATTGGTCGTCATCACCGACTATCATCACATTGGCAGTTTGACCGGCAAGCACGCGGATCCACGCATATTGGATCGCGTTGGTATCTTGGAACTCGTCCACCAAAATATGCTTAAATCTGTCTTGATAATGGGCCAACAAGTGCGGTTTATTGAGCCATAACTCATGGGCACGTAATAGGATTTCGGCAAAATCGACTAAACCCGCGCGGTCACAAGACTCTTGGTAAACCTGATAGATTTTTAACAGATTTTGCTCAAGCGGAAAACCGCCCGCATCGATATGTTTAGGGCGTAATCCTTGGTCTTTTTTACCATTGATATAACCCTGAGCTTGGCGTGGAGGATATTGTTTCTCATCCAAATTCAGGCTTTTAAGAATACGTTTGATCAAACGTACTTGATCGTCAGAATCGAGGATTTGGAAGCTTTGCGGTAAACCCGCATCTTGGAAGTGAGTGCGTAACAAACGATGCGCCAAGCCGTGGAAAGTCCCAATCCACATGCGGCCCATATTGGTGCCAGCGACTTTTTCAACTCGCTCGCGCATCTCAGCCGCAGCTTTATTGGTAAACGTCACCGCAAGAATCGAGTAAGGACTCTGCTGTTCAACCTGCATCAGCCACGCAATGCGGTGGGTCAACACCCGAGTTTTACCACTGCCCGCGCCCGCCAACACTAACATGCTAGATTGCGGTGCCGCGACAGCCTCGCGCTGCTTATCATTCAGGCCGTCTAGTAAAGAAGATACGTCCATTCTCGCCTCCAAAAAATCGAGGGGGCATTATAACAGAAGAAAACCCGCCTGCGCGTTTGATCCACAAGACGAGAGCCATAAGGTGAGTGATATGTTGCCGCATCTTGCTTTGCGCTTGTATTGTAATGACGACATTGATTAAGCACTGTCATTCCCGCAATACTTGTGGGCGGGAATCCAGCTTTTCGGTAACAGATCTTTGTTTTTAGAGTAGGAATTGAACAAATGCAAGGCTGTATTAATTGCTCATAGAAAGAGTGTTCATCATTCTGTTTCAGCGATTAAGCACAGTCATTCCAGTGACTCGCCGTAAATATATCCCTATAGGCTCGACGACGGCATCCATGCCGTCAACGGTCACTTCCATGACAGTGCTTAATCTTGCCAACCCCTACAGTAATCTGAACCCCTTCTTACAAGCATGCACTCTGTAAATTTAACGAAGGTAGCTAGTTAATTTCTTGGAACCTTACCTTGTAAGCCTTTTTGTTGCTAAGTGACTTATCGTTACTTGAATACTGGACAAAAGTGAATTAAGTTATTGTTTTATATTGAGCGTTCCGATTTACCGACATCATTCTTACCCATTTACATGGATGTGGCAGCGGCCAAGTCCAACAAGTGATTTATGCACTGCAAACACCGCAGCGCATAAATACTAAGACGTTAGGCTGGTGTCGAAATCGATGCTTATATACTAAGAAAAATAAGGATTATTCATGACTACATATTCACTTAAAAGGCTAGATTTCGATTTACTAGATTACATCTTCGAAATGAAAGGTGGGTATGTTTTAGATTTCTCAAATCAAACATACTCTGAGTTTTTTAATGATGAGCTAGGAATAAACATCGACGATAATAGGTTCTGCGATATAGGTACAAGTAAAGGGAAGCGGCTGCGCAGTTATTTAAAACAATCTAAAACAGAAGAAGTTTTGAGAGTGCTAGCTTCGTTGTGGCAGTATCGTGAGACTAAACGGAAACGAGCGAGCATCGACGAAGAAAAACCAGAGTTAGTATCAGAGTTTAATGAACTCTTGGTTCGCCTTGGCGGGAAAGCCCCCGTGAATAAGAGTAAATCGTCGTTCGTTCCGCATGATGAAGCAATTAATGAAAGTACAGCCAAAGAATTACTGGAAGCTCTGATGCAACTGGCAGCAATGGATCCTCATCCTAGAGGTTACGCGTTTGAATCTTTCCTCAAAAATCTTTTTGATGTAAGCGGGATGTCTGGTAGAGCATCTTTCCGTTTGCTCGGCGAGCAAATTGACGGGAGCTTTGAGCTTGATGGGGAAACATATCTTCTTGAGGCAAAATGGACCAATTTGCCGGTAAACGCTGCTGATTTACGTTCCTTTAACGCTAAAGTTCAAGATAAAGCAGCTTGGTCAAGAGGCTTATTCGTGAGTAATAGTGGTTTTACTGAAGAAGGATTACATGCGTTTGGTCGGGGTAACAGTCTAGTTTGCATGGATGGCCTAGATTTGAGTGAAATGTTAATGAGAAAAATCGGATTTAAGAGCGTTCTATCAAAGAAAGTCCGTCGTGCAGCTGAAACAGGCAAGCCATTTGTACGGCTACGCGATCTTATTTAGTAAAGTAAAATACTTAACAAGCGCATTAAATCTGACATTTCAAATTGTCCAATTTTTTGCAAAGAACAAGACGCAAAAAACGTCCAACATGTTCCGCAGCTTATGCGGGCGTTAGTGCTCAATAAGGTTCACATGCAATTTAAATTTATCAAAGCAACAGCCCAAGATTGGGACTATTTGTTTGACCTGAGAAAATTGACAATGGTTGAGCACCTTGAAAAGTCTGGGCAATTCCTTTCTGAAGAGGAACACCAGTTTAGATTAAAAAACTCCTACAAATACTCGCACTTAATTATTTACGACAAGAGCGTTGTTGGTACATTACAATTCCGCGAATTTGAAGATAAGGTAGAAATTATGCAGCTTCAAATTCACCCTAATAACCAAGGAAAAGGCCTAGGTAGTCTAGTGTTAAAGCAAGTTTTAGAAACTTCAAAACCCAAGTATCTTGAACTAACAGTTTTAAAAGAAAATCGGGCGCTTAATTTATACAAAAGGCTCGGCTTTAAAATTTTTGACGAAGACCAATTTGAATATTTTATGTGTACAGAGCACTAACAAGTCGCTGTAGTATCAATTGAGCGTGTCACTAGAATGACTATGCTTAATCACTACGACCTCCAACAGATAGATCAGCATCGGAGCTCTGCCTCAACCCTCCTTCTCGATGAGAATAACTTTAGGTAGCGGCGGATCGCGGTTAGAATACTCACCCTGTTTTTCTTGGTTACTTTTTCGGAAACAATAATGTCCCATTCAGCGCTTAATTCTTTTGATGATTTTTACCAGCTTTTGGCTGACAGCTTGGCGAAGAATAGCCTGATCAAACTATTGTTGAGTAAGTATCGAGGGGCAGATAAAAGCCTGCAGCGCATTACGATTCGGCCGATCAGTTTGCAAAATGAATCTATGCTGTCGTTTGTGTATCAACACCAGACGAATCACATCACTAAAAACCTGAGTTATGACGAAGGCTTAGCTAGCATAAAACTGTTACTCGGTAGCGATTTTAAGAGTGCCCACTTAGCCACGGCGCAGGCAGAAGTTCAGCTTGAGATCAGCAAAAAAGGCAAAGTCCAAATCAGCACACATAACGTTAAACAAGCCGTCGCGGCGCCCTTAGAACATGACCGTGAGAAAAAGCGTTTTGTGGATATCGAACGCCCCTTCCTGACCAAGCTAGGGGTGACGGACAGCCAACATAATCTTATCCCTGCGATGTCGCGTAAATGGAAGCAAATCAATAAATTTATTGAGGTTTTTAGCCAAGCGCTCGAAGCCTCACCCCACAAGAATGACCAACCGATCAATGTGGTCGATTTTGGCTCTGGCAAAGGCTATCTCACCTTTGCAATCCATGACTACCTGCGCCACAGCCTTCACAATGATGCGCAGGTGACTGGGGTGGAATTACGCCAAGCCTTGGCCGATTTATGTAATGAAACAGCGGCAACGCTGGATCATCAAGGCTTGTCGTTTGTCTGCGGCGATGTGAGAACCCACGCGCCTAAACAAACTGATGTGATGATCGCCCTGCACGCTTGCGATATCGCCACTGACTATGCGATTCATTATGGTATCCGCGCCAATGCCGACATCATCATGTGTTCGCCTTGCTGCCATAAACAAATTCGCCCGCAGATGCACAGCCCAGAGTTGTTCAAACCTATGCTGCAATATGGGGTGCACATGGGCCAACAGGCTGAAATGGTGACGGATTCATTACGTGCGCTATTTTTGGAAGCCAATGGTTATGCGACTAAGGTGTTTGAATTTATCAGCCTAGAACATACCAATAAAAATAAGATGATTTTGGCCGTTAAAAAGTCACAACATAATCAGAAAGACAGCGCCGCAATCCTCGCGCAAATATCTGACATTAAAGCCTATTACGGTATCAAGGAACACTGCTTAGAAACCTTACTCGCGCAAACTCAAGCCGATTAACGGCTGGCGGTTTACTGGCAAAGCATTAAAACTTTGCGCTCATGACAACTCCGTTGAAATTGAGGCAATCTTTAATTCTTTGCTGCTGAACCGCGCTAAGAGTGTCGATATCGTGGAAGGCAAACTCTGAATGTTCGTGGCTTAATTGGATTGGCAATGGCTCACCTTCTGCCCCATCTTTTGCCACCTCATGTCCCTCAGGCAATAGCAGTTCACAACGAAAGATAAAAGCTTGGGATTGATAGGCGCTGTGATAATACACGCCGCTCAAATAGTTAACCCGCACACTTAACCCCAATTCCTCTTGGCATTCGCGCACCAAGGCCTCGTGAATCGTTTCACCAGGCTCGAGTGCGCCACCGGGCAAACCCCAAGCAAAATTACTATAATTGGCCTTAAGCAACAGCACTTGTCCCTGCGCATTAGTGATAACCGCGTGGCTGCTCAATCTAAAGGTATCGTTAAAGGCCACTCAGTTATCCTTACATTTATATTCGGTACGTATTTGAGATATCAGACAAAATCACTTCGCTGCAAAGGTATTACAACTGGCGAGATTACCCGAATCAAACCCCGTCTTAAACCATTTCACCCGCTGCGCCGAACTGCCGTGGGTAAAAGCATCGGGCTGTACGGCGCGACCCGCCATCTGTTGCAGACGATCGTCACCCACAGCACTGGCGGCGGCAATGCCTTCCGCTAAATCGCCCGCTTCAAGTAAGTTAAGTTGTTGATTGACATAATGCCCCCAAATCCCTGCGTAGCAATCAGCCTGCAATTCAAGTGCGACACTCAATTGATTCGCCTGCACTTTACTGCCAGATTGCTGGGCTTGGCGCACCTTAGTGCTAGTGCCCAGCAGGTTTTGCACATGGTGGCCTACCTCGTGGGCAATCACATAGGCAAAGGCAAAATCACCGGGCGCGCCTAAGGTTTTAAGCTCATCAAGAAAGCTAAGATCGATATACACCTTGCTATCGGCAGGGCAATAGAAAGGCCCAGACTGCGCCTGCCCCATACCGCAGCCAGTGGAGGTCATATTGCGATAAAGCACTAACTTAGGCTCTCGATATTGCCCCTTGAGCAACTGGCCCCAAACGGTTTCTGTGGTGCCTAAAATGGCCGCCACAAACTGGGCATTTTCATCCTGTACCGCTGTTGTTGAACTAGATTGAGCTTGGCTAAGATGAGATTGAGTATTTGGGTCGAGTGACAGACCACCGGTAAAATACTGAAAAGCAATATAAATGCCGCCGATGAGCAACACCACGCGGCCAAGTTTAGTTCTCAGCAAAAAGGGCAAGAACCTGAGTAACAAGGCACTCGGCACACCCGCAGATGCCATTTGCTGGCCGCGTCTGTCTTCGATATTGGAGCTTCTGTCAGTGTCACGCCAGCGCATCGCATTCCTTCACTCTGTAGTTAAAACTTTCATTAAACCGCTATTAAAGTCGCTTAGATGCACAACTCTGATTTCGTATTTGCACTCTAGCGCCTAGTGCTTAAGAGTCTAGTGATTATTTCGCTTGTGTATCGCTTGTGGGCGCGTCTTTCAGTGAACGTAAAAACAATCCTAAACCACCAAAGGCCAAAACGAGGATCACGATAAGTTCAAAGGCCGACATAGATTTAAAGTGGAATTGAATCGAGCTGATAACCCCTACAATCAAGGCCGTTAGCGAACCTAAACTCAGCAGCCAAGCTAACTTACTCTTAGCGTCAAAAAACACCATCACAATGCCGATAATAAACGGTAGCATCACCATGCCAGTGGTGATCGACATGCCTTGCCCAAAGGCATTCACTCGATATAAGCCATAGCCCAGTCCAAAACTAGAGCTCACTTGTATTGCATTGAACAATAAATAAAATCCGCCACACATCATGGCAAGACCCATAAAAAATTGTCCCGTCCCGCCCTGTGTTCCGCCCGCACCTTTCATAGATATCCTTTCTAAATTAACGATTTTTGAGTGGCTTGTTCTATGGCCGTTTTCAGCCGTTGTTTTTCTTCCGCTGCTTTTGCCTTTTGGTACTCGTCGAGATTTTTATCCGCCTCGGCAACACAGCGCTGTTTATCTCGCATGGGCTCATAGGGATCGACATCAGTTCTGGCAGAACACTCTAATTCGGCGCAAGCAGATGTCAGCGCAGTAAAGAACAAGAGCAGCATAATCAAAGGGAATTTCACCATCAAGCACGCCTCAGTGAATGACCCAAATAACACACCTCATTCATAGGTAACGCCCATATTGCCAATCACACATTTTTGCTAAGTGATATCAAGCTTATTCAGGCCCCATGTTGACATAAATTACGCTAAGGCCAACACTCAATGATGAATTTTTATACGCATGAACGACGACACTAAAGTGGATTAAATACACAGTGGCTAAAATAAGGATGCTGCAACGATTCCAATATAAGCCCTACCGTTAACATTAAGGAATGCCTTTGAATACGCTATTAATAGGAAAAGGTGAACAACAGGTTCACTTAAATCTTAAGTATGCCAATCGCCATGGGTTAATTGCCGGTGCCACAGGGACAGGCAAAACCGTGTCGCTGATGAGTATTGCCGAAGGTTTTTCACGCCAAGGCGTGCCAGTTTTTATCACAGACGTTAAAGGCGATATCTCGGGTCTAGCTATGGCCGGCACTCCAAGTGAAAAGCTATTACAAAGGGCAACTCAAATTGGCATTGAGGATTATCACAACGAAGCCAACCCTGTGGTGTTATGGGATTTAGCGGGCGTTCAAGGCCACCCGCTGCGTACCACCATCAGCGAAATGGGCCCAACCTTACTCGGCCGAATTTTAGAATTGAATGACACCCAGAGCGGTATTTTAGACATAGTCTTTCAGCTAGCGGACGACCAAGGGTTATTACTGCTCGACTTAGATGATCTGCGGGCCATGCTGGCCTTAGTTGCCGAGGAACGCAAAGAAATCTCCGCCAAATATGGTTTAATCAGCGCCCAATCCCTCGCAGCAATTCAACGCTCGGTACTAGGATTAGAGCGCGATGGTGGCAAAGACTTTTTTGGTGAACCCGCGTTACAGCTTGAAGATTTAATGCGCACTAATTTGCAAGGACGCGGCATTATCAATTTATTAGCAGCAAACAAACTGATTTTAACACCCCGTTTATATTCAAGTTTTTTACTCTGGCTACTCTCAGAATTATTTGAGAATCTGCCCGAAGTCGGCGATCCCGAAAAACCTAAGTTAGTGTTTTTTATCGATGAGGCGCATTTACTCTTTGAGGGTTGCCCACCGAGTCTATTAAAACGCGTCGAACAGATCATGCGCCTAATTCGCTCAAAAGGCGTAGGCGTTTATTTTTGCTCGCAATTTCCTGATGATGTCCCAAGCGAAATTCTCGGACAATTAGGTAATCGTATTCAACATGCCCTGCGAGCTTACACGCCAAGGGATCAAAAGGCCGTTAAAACCGCCGCCGAAACCTTTGTGCCTAACCCCAAACTGGTTGTTAGCGACGTCATATCCCAGCTCGCTGTAGGTGAAGCCTTAGTGTCTATGTTAGCCGACAAAGGCGTGCCAACTATGGTCGAGCGCGCGCTCATCGCACCGCCACGTTGCCGCATGGGACCCGCCACAAGTGAGGAGTTACAACAAGTCCGTGTCCAGAGCCCGATTGGAGGTAAATACGATCAGTTAATCAACCGCGAATCGGCCTACGAACGCCTTAACCAAAGACGAGTTGGTAACGCCACCAGCGACACCACAACCACAGCAAGTGATGCTCAAACGAGCCAAAAAGCCGAAGAACAAAGTTGGTTCAGTGAACTCATTTTTGGCAATAAGCGCCGCCAAGGGTTAGCTGAAACCTTGTCAAAACAAGCGGCACGCACGGTTGGAAGCCAATTAGGTAAACAAATTTTGCGCGGTATATTAGGTGGCATGTTAGGTAAATCGAGCCGACGTTAGGCATATGGTACTTAGTTAAGCCTCCAATTAGGGCCCACTAAAACCACAAACAATGACGAAAATAGAGGTACTGTGTCCTTGTTCGCATATTTCTTATACAGGTTAACGCTAGCATTAGCATTAATTATTCTAAGTGATAGATGGATCATGGTACGGAATTCGGTGATAAGATTATTTTGCTGTAATCGCTCATTGAGGCAAATAAATTCACAGATAATTATCAATGATTTTAGATATTTGTAATTTAAAATGTTGTAATTCGAGATAAAAATTTCGCTTCAATCAGGACGTCATGGAATAGGTTCAATTAAGTACGGCTTACATGATTAGCCTGATGAATAACCAAAGAGTACATGGAGTTTTATATGAGTAAAGAGCAAAAAAACCGTAAAGAATCGAAGAAACAACCGCTGATGTCTCCTAAAGAGAAAAGAGCAGCAAAACATGCGAAAAACGCAACTAAAGGTTTCTTAGATAACACTAAATAGTGTCTTGTTATTAGGAGGTTTGTCCTCTAATAACACAAATAGGGTTAACTTAGGTTAGCCCTTTTTATTGCCCGCTTCATTGAACCAACCAAGTTTTACCTCACAATACAACCTTGCTCAAAACAGTCTCAGATCTCAGTTTTGTGATACAAAAGTAGCAGCTATCGACTATAGCCTAATTGACCTTTTCCAGGTTTTATGTAGTTATATTGAGCTGATTACGGTATTTACCACTCGAAAGACCCTACATAACACTATAAAAAATAAGGATATTTCATAATGAAAATCAAAAAACGTTTTGTCGCCGTCGGCGCAGCAGTGACTCTCACACTCAGTGCTGCCGCTATGGCTGCTGCCCCCGCCTTTATCAACATTCTCACAGGCGGCACCAGTGGTGTGTATTACCCTATTGGCGTTGCGCTGTCGCAACTCTACGGCACAGGAATCGAAGGTTCTAAAACCTCAGTTCAAGCAACTAAAGCCTCAGTAGAAAACCTCAATTTATTGCAAGCGGGTCGTGGTGAATTAGCGTTCGCTTTAGGTGATTCAGTCGCAGCAGCATATCAAGGTGATATTGATGCAGGCTTTAAAACGCCGCTGGATAAAATCCGAGTACTTGCCTCGGCTTATCCTAACTACATTCAAATCGTCGCCAATAAAGAGTCTGGCATTAAAACCTTGGCTGATTTAAAAGGAAAACGTATCTCAGTGGGTGCCCCTAAATCAGGGACAGAACTCAATGCCAGATCGATTTTCAAGGCTGCTGGACTAAGTTATGAAGACATGGGGAAAGTCGAGTTTTTACCCTATGCCGAATCCGTTGAGCTAATCAAAAATCGTCAATTAGACGCCACTTTACAATCTTCCGGTCTCGGCATGGCAGCTATCCGTGACTTAGCTGCGACTATGGCAATCAACTTTGTTGAAATTCCAGAAGATGTGATCGCTAAGATTAACAATCCCGCCTATCAACATGGCGTGATCCCAGCATCCACCTATGAAGGCCAAACCACCGACGTTTCTACCGTCGCCATTCAAAATTTACTGGTGACTCAAAGCGGTGTATCGGATGATTTAGCCTATCAGATGACAAAACTCATGTTCGAGCACTTAGACCGACTCGGTAACGCGCACTCCGCCGCGAAGACCATCAGCGTAGATAAAGCGACGAAAAATCTGCCAATACCACTGCATCCAGGTGCAGAACGTTATTACAAAGAAGTTGGTGCACTCTAAGTTTTACTGATATCTGTGCATCCTATTCCAAACTAAGCAATTGAGATGCCGTTAAATAACGGCATCTCGTTTATATCATCTCTGTAGTCTAATGCTGTGAGGCATAATATGAGTGATCCCCAACAAGGTCTCAGCGCCAATACTGGCGATTGGCCCAAGGCTCTATTTTATACAGCCTTAATTTTTTCTATTTTTCAAATCATCACTGCCGCTTTTCATCCCGTCTCGACTCAAGTACTGCGTGCCACCCATGTGGGCTTTTTACTGTTAGTGGTTTTTTTAAGTTATCCCGCTAGAGGAAAATCTCAGCCTTGGCAGCCACTCGCTTGGCTACTCGGTCTAGCTGGCATGGCCACAGCAGCTTATCAGTGGTATTTCGAAGCCGACTTAATTCAACGTTCAGGCGATCTGACCGATGCGGATATAGTGATAGGTATCACTTTGATCGTATTAGTGTTTGAAGCAGCGCGCCGAGTCATGGGCTGGGCGCTACCGATCATCTGTAGCATCTTTTTGATGTATGGCTTATTTGGCCAGTATTTACCCGGTGACTTAATGCACCGCGGCTATGGATTCGATCAGATCATCAATCAATTAGCCTTCGGTACCGAAGGGCTATACGGCACACCAACCTATGTATCGGCGACGTATATATTCCTGTTTATTCTCTTCGGCTCCTTTTTAGAACAAGCCGGAATGATCCGTTTATTTACCGACTTTGCTATGGGATTATTTGGCCACAAGCTCGGCGGTCCTGCAAAAGTTGCAGTAGTGTCATCGGCATTGATGGGGACGATTACAGGATCAGGTGTTGCCAACGTGGTCACAACGGGCCAATTTACCATTCCACTCATGAAACGATTCGGTTATCGCCCAGCCTTCGCCGGCGGGGTAGAGGCAACATCGAGTATGGGCAGCCAAATCATGCCGCCGATCATGGGCGCGGTGGCCTTTATCATGGCCGAAACCATTAACGTCCCCTTTATCGAGATAGCCAAAGCGGCATTGATCCCTGCGCTACTTTATTTCTGCTCCGTATTTTGGATGGTGCATTTAGAAGCCAAACGCGCCAATCTCTGTGGCCTGCCTAAAGATCAGTGCCCTAATCCATGGGCGGCAATTAAAGAGCGTTGGTATCTCCTTATCCCCTTGTTTATTTTAGTCTACTTGCTGTTTTCGGGTAGAACGCCGCTGTTCTCAGGCATGGTAGGACTCGCCCTCACATCGATAGTAATTTTAGGCTCAGCCATAGTACTGCGGCTTTCCTCAATGGCGATGCGGATTGCCTTTTGGATTGCCCTTGGCATCCTATGCGCTGGCTTCTTCCAACTCGGGATCGGAGTCGTATTTGGGGTTATCGCCTTATTAGTCGCCATTTGTTGGTTTATTAAAGGTGGCAGAGATACTCTCACCATCTGCTTGCATGCACTGGTAGAAGGCGCCCGTCATGCCGTGCCTGTGGGTATCGCCTGCGCTTTAGTCGGTGTGATTATCGGCATAGTGTCACTGACAGGAATTGCCTCGACCTTCGCGAGCTATATTCTTGCCGTTGGCCAAGATAACTTGTTCTTATCACTCGTGTTAACTATGGTCACTTGCCTAGTGCTCGGCATGGGGATCCCCACAATCCCTAACTACATTATTACTAGCTCGATTGCCGCTCCCGCATTACTCGACCTCGGTGTGCCACTGATTGTGTCGCATATGTTTGTATTTTATTTCGGCATCATGGCCGATCTCACGCCTCCCGTTGCCTTAGCCTGTTTTGCCGCAGCACCAATCGCTAAGGAATCAGGCCTTAAGATCAGCCTTTGGGCAATCCGTATCGCCATTGCAGGTTTTGTGATCCCCTTTATGGCGGTTTACGATCCCGCTTTGATGCTTCAAGGTGATAGCTGGTTAGCCACAGGGTTTGTCTTGCTAAAAGCGACTGTGGGTATTGGTATTTGGGGCGTCATCTTTACCGGATATCTATTACAAAAACTCTACTGGTGGGAACGCGTTATCGGCTTCCTTGCAGGTGCTAGCTTAATTCTTGCTACGCCGTTGAGTGATGAAATTGGCTTTGGGCTCGCACTGCTATTTATCGTGCAACACAGCTGGCGAGCACGCAAACTCAAACGTCTCGCAGAGCAAGGATAAGCTCTTGAGATTATTGGTCGTTAATCAGTTTTTGAAGGTAAACAGATGCTAGGCCTGTGTTTAGGCCTAGCGGGCACACTGTGGGCCCAAGTGCCCACAGACAACTTCACCTTGGCATGGAACCACAGCATAGAAAAAATTCGCTGGGAGGAAGACTATAACGTCATGCCACAAGGATTAGTGTTGGTCGAAGCAAGAGTGAAAGGTACGGGTGCAGGAATGGAAATCCCAGATGATGCCTATCTTAAAAATGGCAGCTGGCATTATCAGCCCAAGCTGCCCATTTTGCCTGTGTTGCGCTTAGGTCGCACGCCCGAAGCAGGGGATTTTGAACTTTGCTTCACTCAAATCTCAGGAAAAGTGCAATGCCAAGCCATGAGTCATTGGATTGGCGTACCCAACAAACAAACAGCCGCGGTTGAACTTTGGGGTTGCAACTCTTTGCCTTAAGCGCGTTTATCCATATATTTACGCTCAATTTCTATTAGGCGCTGATTAAAATCCTCAAGGTGTGCAAACATTTCGGCCTCAGCTTTCGCCCCATCTTTTGCGATAACCGCTTCGACAATGACATCATGCAAACCTAAAGGATGAATTTCATCAGTCGGTGGCTGAAACTTAGTCGTTTGATTACTTAATAAAACCAACAAGGATTTTACGATCGCTTCTAAAAAGCGATTTCCAGACATTTCAGCGAGCAAATAATGTACTTGAGATCGCAATATGACAGTTTCGGGATAAGCCAATGAGTCACTTTCATGACGATTCGCCTCTTGCAAAGCTTTAGCTTGCTCTGGAGTGCAATTTTTAGCAGCCATTCTAGCCACTTGCGGCTCAATCAGCATGCGTGCTTGACACAGTTCAGGAAGAGAAAGTTTCCCCATTAGAAATAAATCTTGGCAAGCATCACTTAAACGTTCAAAGGTTAAGTGCTTAACAAATGCGCCGCCTGTTGCACCTTGGCGAATCTCCACTAATCCACCTGCTTCGAGGCTCTTGATCGCCTCTCTCACCACAGTGCGACTAACTTGAAATAATTCTATTAATTCGCGCTCAGAGGGTAATTTATCGCCAGCCTTATATTCGCCGTCTAAAATAGCATTTTTCAGTTGCTGCCCGACTTCACTCGATGCTCTTATCTGCTTAATTGGCTTGAAGATATGCACTTGATTATCCCAAATATGCTTAGTGTCGCCATACTAGCATAAAACCGCATTAACGCAGAAAAAGTACTCTCATGTTTCCTACATTAGTGATTAAAAAACATTCATCTTTGTTGATCCAAGTAACATCTGTGCGAATTTCGTAACTAGTTTCTCATATTCATCTTAACTTCGTTGTCGACATTAGTCATACGTCATACATTTAACCTAAGAATGTTAAACATAATTTCTTTAACTAGCTCAGACAATTCTGATCAGGGCTTACTAATAATAGGGAAGATGATGATGAAAAAATCTTATTTATCTTTGCTTGTGCTATCTACGCTAGCGATTCCAGCTACAGCAGATACCAGCATTGATCAAATGTTTAGCCAAGGTACGTTAAAAGGGGAATTACGCTTATTCGATTTTACCCGTGACTTTGATAATACGACGAACACTAAACACGATACGTCATTTGGCGGACTGTTTTATTACAATACCGCAAAAGTGAATGGCCTCAGTTTTGGGACCAGCTTCGCATCTGCAAATCCCATTTGGACCAATGATTCAGATGATGTCTACGGCCTAGTTGCTCGCGATGCCGCTGGCGACCATGACAACGTCAACCGTTTACAGGAGTATTTTGTCCAAGGTAATTGGTGGGATACTCAATTCAAATTAGGTGCACAAGAACTGCGCACACCAATGATGAATCCCCATGACATTCGTGCGATCCCACGAACTTTTCGCGGCTTTTCAGCAGAAAATAAGAGTGTTGACAATCTAACGTTATCAGCACTCTATATTACAGATTCCATGGGGTGGTCTGACAATAGCTTCGTATCCGTAAAAGAGGCGGTACAAAGCGAATTAGCAAGAGCGGGTATTGTGGCAGATGTTGCCGATAACCCAGTTTATGCCCTAGGTGCTAAATATCAATTGCCCTTTAAAACAGTCCAAACTGAAGCCCATCTTTGGCACTACAGCATGGAAGATGTTTTCAATCAAACCTATGCCAAAGTGAAATTAGCCGCTGATGTTGGTCCAACGAATTTGTACTTAACACCTTCCTATTTAACTCAACAGGCAATAGGTGATGAAACTGGCGGCCCACTCGATACCTATCAATATGGCTTCCATCTAGGTGCCAAATTGGCGGGGGCAGATCTCACTTATATGTACGCCAAAACCGGGGATGACACAGTGCTGACCCCATGGGGCGATGAAAAAGTGGTCATTCAACAGGTCAGGGTGAGATTACGAGTGGTCATTTAATAACCACACTCATGCCGGCTTCAAGCACCGCATCCAAATAAGCCTCATTCATCAATGCCTGACGCTGCTTTCTTCTGATACTCATTTTTCGCTTCTCAGCGCGTAACATATTCAAACCAAAGTGTCGCATCGTGGCAAGATTAGTCGCTGCATTACCACGGTATATCTGGCACGCATCCTCACCTAAACTCACATCCAGCACCCAGTGCAACTGG